>JALZFG010000348.1 GCA_030861645.1 Actinomycetota bacterium | reverse complement strand
GGAGCAGCCGGCGCAGCTCGGGCGCGAGCAGAACGAGCCCGAGGAGCGCGAGGAGCGCAGCTCCCGCGAAGAGCGCTCCCGCGAGGACGCCGGGACGAACGCGATGCGACACCGGCGGCGGCGACATGTCACCTCGCCAGGCGGGGCTGACGTCGATCTTGCTGAAGTCGATTCCGAGAACGTCGTTCCGCGTGAACCGGACGGATCCCAGGCGGGACGCCACCTCCGTCGTCGGCCACCTCACGGCGACGCTTCGCTCCGCACCGCGGGCGGTGCGGTACGTCACGCGCGCCGGAAGCTCGGCGACGGGCAGGACGGCGCCGCCCCCACCCGCGGCTGCACAAGCCGGCCGGATACAGACGAGCGTGAAGCGATAGCGGCGGACGAGGGCGGAGCCCGCCCGCGTTTCTTCCTCCGTCTTCCTGAGGACGGTGTAGGGAGCGAAGCGGGGGCGGACGGCGAGGCTGTGGGGGTCGATCGCGCGCGCGTCGAGCTCGATCTCGAGCTCTGCGGTCACCGGGTCGCCGAAGAGCTGCGTTCGCGGCGGCGACAGCGACGTCGTGGCGCGGAACCTCCCGGTCGGAACGTCGCTGCCGCCGTCGCGTGTCGCAAACCAGCCGGCGGCGACGATCCCCGCGACCAGGAGGACGGCGCCGACGACGAGGTACCAGGCGCGGCTCACGCCGTTCGCCGCCACTCGCCCACGAGCGACAGTCGCCGGAGGGCCCAATCGAGGAACTCGGGGAGGATCTCGTCCGGCCGGCTCGACGACAGGAGGATTGGCTCGAGCTCGAGCGTGAGCAGCCCGTCGAGCAGCTCCCGCAGCCGACGCTCGTTCTCCGCTTGGCGCCCCCGAGCCTCCCGCGCCGACAGGCGCAGGAGCTCGCGGCGACCGCTCGCCGCGGCGACGATCGGAATTGCAACGCCGCCGACGGGTGGGAAGCTCCGCTCCCAGACGGGGTCCTGGATCACCACCGGGACGAGATCCCAACGCTGCTCCAACGCGCGCATCCACAGCTCGGGTGGCGGCGGCGCGAGGAAGTCGGAGAGCACGAACACGAAACTGCCGGGCAGCACGCTTCGCCGCGCTCTCAGCAGGTGCTCGAGCGCGCGGGTGAGCGTGTCCTCGGGCGCGCGGAACGGCCGCTCGCCGAGATCGCTCTCCTCGAGCCGCAGCGTCTCGCGCTGGCTGAGGGGCGGGCGCCAGTATGGCCGGTTGCCCTCGGCAAAGTCGAGGTAGCCGACGAGCGCCCGCTCCGCGGCCGCGCTCGCCAGGATCATCTCCGCGGCGGTGACGAGCGCGTCACGCTTCGACAGCCACGGCAGGTCGGGCGGGAAGAGCGCCATCGCCGGCCGGCGGTCGCAGACGACGACCACGCGGGGCGCGTCCTCGGCGTAGCTCTCGCGGACGACGAACTCGTCCGTCCCTCGAGCAGACGAAAGCCGCGCGGATGCGTTCCAGTCGATGGAACGGAGGTCGTCGCCCGGACGGTACGGGCGCGCCCCGGCGATGTCCGAGCCGGCGCCGCGCCGCACGCTGTGGTACGCCCCGAACGACAGGCCGAGGAGCCGGTGGCGGGGGACGAGCGGGAAGGTGAGGCCGGCGGGCTCCACACCGACGACGACGGTTAGCGGGTCGAGAGCGTCACGAGCTCCGCGCGCTCCGGATCCGGCCGCGGCGCTCGCGAGAAGCAGAGCTCGCGGAAACGCTCGCGCGCGGCACTCCGCCCGAGCCGGCGCATCTCGACGAGGAACGCCGGCGCGAAGATGATGCGGTGACCGAGCACGGGCAGGAAGAGCTCCTCGACGTCGTCGGGGGTGACGTAGTGCCGCCCGTCGAGCAGCGCCCACGCGCGCGCCGCCCGTTCCAGGGAGAGGCTCCCGCGGACCGAGGCGCCGACCTCGACCTCGTCGAGCTCGCGAGTTGCGCGGACGAGGTCGATCAACCAGCCCTCGATCAGCTCGTCGATGTAGACCTCTTCGACGGCGCGCTGAAGCTCACGCACCTCGTCGAGGGTGACGACGGGCTCGAGATGCTTCAGCGGGTGACCGTGCCGCTGCTCGCGCACGATCATGCGCTCCTCGTCGCGCTTGGGGTAGCCGAGGCCGAGCTTCAGGAAGAAGCGATCGAGCTGCGCCTCCGGCAGCGGGAACGTGCCCTCGTGCTCGATCGGGTTCTCGGTCGCCAGCAGGAGAAACGGCCGCGGAAGCTCGCGCGTCTCCCCGTCCACGGTGACCTGGCGCTCGGCCATTGCCTCGAGGAGCGCCGACTGCGTCTTCGGCATCGCGCGGTTGACCTCGTCGACGAGGACAACGTGAGCGAAGATCGGACCGGGACGAAACTCGAAGTCGCGCAGCTTCTGGTTGTAGACGGACAAGCCGGTCGCATCGGACGGCTGGAGATCCGGAGTGCACTGGATCCGCGCGTGCACCGCGCCCTCGATGCTCCTCGCCACGGAGCGCGCGAGCACGGTCTTCGCCGTCCCAGGGACGTCCTCGAGCAGGACGTGCCCCTCGCACGCGAGCGCGGCGAGCACGAGCTTCACCTCACGCTGTTTGCCGTGGACGACGCGCTCGACGTTCGCGCGCAGGCGCTCCGCCGTCGCCGCCGCGCGCTCGTGCCCTCCGCGCTCGTCGAGGCGCTCAGCCTCCATCCGCGTCAGCTTACGCGAGCGCCCGCGCCCGCTCTACCGACCAGCGTGCGGCGGGATCGGGGGCGCGACGGCATCCTCGCAGGCGGCGGCGCCTACGCCACGTTCCGCGGCTGCCGCTGCGCCAGCTGGGCGAGCTCCAGCTCCTCCTCTGGAGAGAGGGCGCTTCGCTGCACCGTCGTCTGGCGCATGCGCAGGTGTTGGACATCGCGAGTCGGGGGCGAGGGACGGGTGAGTCCCGTCAGCGCGGCCAGGAGCACGACCGCGGCTGCGGCCGCGACCTGGACGGCAGGCGTGGGGAGGAGACGCCGCCTCGGGCCCCGGACGATCGGTCGCTCGAGCGGCTCGAGCGGAGCGGCGCGCAGCTCGTGCGTCAACGCGTGCACGTCGCTCCGGTACGCGCGGCAGGAGTCGCAGCCGACGAGGTGGCCCTCCAGCGTCGCTCGCTCGAGCTCGTCCAGCTCCGCGTCGAGCTCCAGCGAGATGAACCCGCGAAAACGGCTGCAGACGTGCCCCGGCATCTGCCAGTTCGACGCCGTACGGGCGCGAGAGTTAGCCGCCCGCTGGCGCTTCTTCGCGCGCGAGCGGCTTGATCACCTCGGCGAAGTGGCACGCGCTCGGATGCCCGTCGCCCCGGTCGATCAGCGGCGGCTCGACCTCGGCGCAGATCTGCTGCGCCTTCCAGCAGCGCGTGCGGAAGCGACAGCCCGAGGGCGGGTCCGCGGGATTCGGCACGTCGCCCTTGAGGACGATCCGCTCGTGCTTTCCGCGCTGAAAGGGTTGCTCGACCGGAACGGCCGAGAGGAGCGCCTGCGTGTACGGGTGCGTCGGCCGCTCGTAGATGTCGCGGCGCGCCCCGTGCTCGACGACCTTGCCGAGGTACATGACGGCGACGCGGTCGGAGACGTGCCGGACGACGGACAGGTCGTGCGCGACGAACAGATAGGTCAGCCTGAAGTCGCGCTGAAGCGACTCGAGCAGGTTGATGACCTGTGCCCGGATCGAGACGTCGAGGGCCGAGACGGGCTCGTCGAGCACGATCACCTGCGGGTTCAACGCGAGTGCGCGCGCGATGCCGATCCGCTGGCGCTGACCGCCCGAGAACTCGTGCGGGAAGCGGTTCGCGTGCTCGGGGCTGAGACCGACCCGCTCGAGCAGCTCGTCCACGCGCTTCTTCCCCACCTTGCGCGCGTGGAGGCCGTGGATCCGAAGCGGCTCCGCGACGATCTCGCGAACCGTCATCCGAGGGTTGAGCGAGGCGTAGGGATCCTGGAAGACGATCTGCATCTCCCGCCGCACCGGCCGCATCCCGCGTCGGCTGAGCTTCGTGATGTCCCGCCCGTTGAAGACGATGCGGCCCGCGGTGGGCTCGGTCAGCTTGATGATCGTGCGGGCGAGAGTCGTCTTCCCGCAGCCCGACTCACCCACGAGCCCGAGCGTCTCGCCGGCGCGGAGCGTCAGGTCGACGCCGTCGACGGCGTGGACATTCGCAACCACGCGCTTGAAGAACCCCGCTCGAATCGGGAAGTACTTGACGAGGTCCTCGACCCGGAGGATCTCCTCCCCAAGCGCGGCGCGGCCCCCGTTCAGCCCGGCCGGCGCCTGGCTTGCGGTCACCGAGCACCCTCCATCGCGGCGGGCTCGACGAGGTGCGACCTCTGCCCCTCGAGCTCCTCGGCGAAGTGGCACGCGGAGCGATGCTCGCTCGTCTCGATCGGCCGCAGCGGGGGAACCTCCGTCCGGCACTGCTCTCGTCCCCGCGAGAGGAAGCAGCGCGGATGGAAGGGGCAGCCGGGCGGCATCGAGATCAGGCTCGGAGGTTGCCCGGGAATGGGGTGCAGCCATTCCTCGTCGGCGACGAGCCGCGGGAGGCTCTCCATCAGCCCGACGGTGTAGGGATGTCGCGGCGACGAGAAGATCGTGAAGACGTCGCCGATCTCCACCACGCGCCCGGCGTACATCACGACCACGCGGTCGGCCATCTCGGCGATCAAGCCGAGGTCGTGCGTGATGAGGATCGTCGCGGCGTGTGTCTCCTGCTTCGCGAGCTTCAGAACCTCGAGGATCTGCGCCTGGATGGTGACGTCGAGCGCCGTCGTCGGCTCGTCGGCGATGAGCAGCGACGGCGAGTTCGCCATGGCCATCGCGATCATCCCCCGCTGGCGCATGCCGCCGGAGAACTCGTGCGGATACTGCTCCGCGCGCTGCTCAGGACTCGGCACGCCGACGAGCCGCAGGAGCTCCACCGTCCGCTGTTTCGCGACGTCGTCGTCGAGCTTCGGCTGGTGCGTGGTGATCGCCTCCGCGATCTGATTGCCCACGTGCAGGACGGGGTTCAGCGACGTCATCGGGTCCTGGAAGATGATCGCCATATCGCCGCCACGGATCTTGCGCAGCTCCTTCCGCTTCATCTTCAGCAGGTCGCGGCCCTTGAAGATCGCCTCGCCGCCGACGATCCGTCCGGGCGGCTGCGGGATCAGCCCGAGCATCGACATGACGCTCACGCTCTTGCCCGAGCCCGACTCGCCGACGACGCCGAGCGTCTCGCCGGGATAGACGTCGTAGCTGACGCCGTTCACCGCGTGCACGATCCCATCCTCGGTCGCGAACTCGACCGCGAGATCGCGGACGGAGAGGATCGGCTCGGCCATCAGGCCTTGACCCT
The DNA here is from genome assembly GCA_030861645.1 of Actinomycetota bacterium. Classification (GTDB taxonomy): domain Bacteria; phylum Actinomycetota; class Thermoleophilia; order Gaiellales; family Gaiellaceae; genus JALZFG01. Next base: position 790 of record JALZFG010000348.1, on the reverse strand, counting down.
GCGCTGGGTCGGGTCGAGCGCGTCGCGCAGGCCGTCGCCGATGAAGTTGATGCAGAGGACGAGGACGACGATGGTGAGCCCCGGGAACGTCACGAGCCACCACGCCTGCTGCATCTCGCCCTGGCCGTCGGCGATGAGCTTGCCGAGGGCCGGAGTCGGCGGCTGGATCCCGAAGCCGAGGAACGAGAGCACGGCCTCGAGGATGATGGCGAGCGCGACGACGAGCGTCGCGTTGACGATGATCGGACCGAGGGCGTTCGGAAGGATGTGGCGGAAGATGATGCGCGCGTCCCCGGCGCCGGACGCCTTGGCCGCCTCGACGAACTCCTTCTCGCGAAGCGACAGGAAGGTGCCGCGCACGATGCGTGCGAGCGTCGTCCAGAGAAGCAGCGCGAGGATGATCGCGACCTTGTACTGCGAGCCGCCGGAGACCGCCGCCGAGACGGTGAGGAGGACGGCGAGGAACGGCAGCACGAGCAGGAGGTCGACGAGCCGCATGAGGAGGTTGTCGAGCCAGCCGCCGAAGTAGCCCGCGATCGCGCCGACGGTCGTGCCGACGAGCGTCGAGAGCAGCGACACGATGATCGCCACACGCAGCGACGTGCGGATGCCGTAGAGCACCCGGGTGAAGTAGTCGCGGCCGATCGGGTCCGTGCCGAAGAAGTGCCGGCCCTCGGTCGTCGGCCCGAGGCTCCCGGCCAGCAGGTTGATCTCGTCATAGCCGTACGGGGTGATGTAGCTCGCGAACGCGGACGCGAGCGCGATCGCGACCAAGACGATGAGGCCGGCC
>JALZFG010000338.1 GCA_030861645.1 Actinomycetota bacterium | reverse complement strand
AGCTCGGCCGGCTCGCGGATCTCTCCGTCCTCCTCGCTGTAGCGGGGAGCGACGACGTCGAACGGGATGCCGAGCTGCGAGAGGATCGCACGCCGTTGCGGCGACGTGGACGCGAGGAGGATCGGCGCGGCGGGCGGCGCGCTCACGGACGAGCGCCCGCTTCCGTGCCCGCGGCGTTGTGGCGCTTGCGCGCCTTCCAGATCTCCTCCGCGGGCCAGCGCCTGCCCCACTCGGCGGTGACGTAGTCGTAGACCGGGTGCGTTCGTGCGTTCGCCGGTGCCTGGATCTCGAGCAAATCCTCCACCTCGAAGCCGTTCGCGCGGAGCAGTCGGATCCAGTCGCCGTGAGCGAGGTGGAACTCGACCCCTCCCTCAGCCCACTCGAACCGGTGCATCCCGAACTGGGGGCGCTGAAGCCGCTCCTGGGCCTGCCCGACCTCGGGTAAGCAGAGGACGACGAGCGTCGAGTTGCGCATGAAGATCAGCACGCCGCCGGGACGAAGCAGCCGAGCCGCCTCCGCGATCCAGCGGTACGGGTCGACCCAGATGCTGGCGCCGTACTCGGAGTGAACGAGGTCGAAGGACGCGTCAGGCAGCGGCACCGCGTCCGCGCTCGCCTCGATCAGCGGAAACTCGAGACCGAATGCGCGTTGGCAACGTTGCGCCGTTTGGAGCTGGACGGGCGTCACGTCGACGCCGACCACGCGGGCGCCGCGGCGAGCAAGCCACGCGGAGAAGTATGCGGTGCCGCAGCCGAGCTCCAAGGCATCCAGCCCGGCCACCTCCGGCAGCACGCCGAGCTCGCGCTCGGCCACGCCCCAGATTCCCCACGCGATTTCCTCCCGCGCCCACTCGCGCTCCGCGACCTCGTCGGTGTACTCGGCGTTCATCCGGGTCCAAAGCTCTCGGTTGCGCGAGGCGTCCTCAGACGAGCTCATCGCCGAACCAGAGCGCGATCTCGCGCTCGGCCGACTCGACCGCGTCCGAGCCGTGCACGAGGTTGTCGGGCATCGCCAGCGCGAGGTCCCCGCGAATCGTCCCAGGCGCGGCCTGCGCCGGGTTGGTGGCCCCGATGGTCGCGCGCACGACCGAGACCGCGGACTCGCCCTCGACGACGAGGGCGAGCGTCGGGCCCGACATGATGAACTCGACGAGCTCGCCGAAGAACGGCTTCTCCGAGTGCTCCGCGTAGTGCCGCTCGGCGAGCTTGCGGTCGACGTCGACGAGGCGGGCCGCGCGGAGCTCGAGGCCCCGCCGCTCGAGGCGGCCGACGATTTCGCCGGCGACGCGCCGGCGCATCGCATCCGGCTTCACGAGCACGAGCGTCCGTTCCACGGCCACGGGAGCGCGAGAGTCTAGTGTGGTCGTGCCGCGGCGCTTACTTCGAGCGCCGCCTACGGGCCCGCTCCGCGACCGGTCCGAGCTCGAGCGTTCCCGGAGTCTCGATCGGCGTCTCGCAGTACGGGCAGATCTGCCACAGCGGCTCGAGCGGCTGCTTGCAGCTCTCGCACGCCTGCTTCAGTCGCGTCGTACACACCGGACACACGAGGAACGTCGCCTCGACCTGCGCGCGGCAGACGGGGCAGCGCAGGTCGTGCACCGCGAGCGTCTCCTCCATCGCCTTGATCTCGAGCTCGCGTTCGCGCACCTCGTCGAGGTACTCCGGCGGCCGGAAGAGGACGTAGATCAGGACACCGACGAACGGCAGCGCCAAGCCGAGCAGCGTGGCGGCAGCGACAAGCCACGGGCTCTCGATTCGGCGGCGTGCATCTTTGAAGACCCAGTACGCGACCGCGAGCCAGAAGACGGCTGCGACGAGCAGCAGCGCATCGCGGATGATCGCCCACGTTTCCGAGCCGAAGAAGTCGCTCAGATTCTGGAAGAAATCCTCGTCCTTTGTCGCCGCAACAACCATCGCTCTTAGAGGAGGAGCTTTCCGACCACGTATCCGGCGGCAAACGCGAGCGCCATGACGGCCGCGACGACGAACGCCGCGAGCGCCAGGATGCTCACGCGCTCACCGAACCGTCCCATACTACGTCGCGACGCCGGACGACGGTCCCACGCGCCAGAGGTCGGCGAGGAGGTAGAGAGACCCCGTCACGAGGAGCGCGCCGTCGGGTCCAGCGAGCTCGCGCGCGCGCTCGACGGCCGCGGCGGGGTCGGGAACCGCCTCGGTCACCGGAAAGCGGGCGCGCGCG
>JALZFG010000314.1 GCA_030861645.1 Actinomycetota bacterium | reverse complement strand
CCTCGACCCCGCGCACCCCGATCTCGACGACCTCGACTTCCGCGACTGGTCTGGGCTCGTGCATCCCCCGAAAGTGGTCGACGCGCGCAACTTCGTGGGCGGCGCCGGGTGCGGAGTTCCCGGTGCGAGCGACGGGCACGGCCACGGCACGCACGTTGCCGGGATCGCGCTCGGGACCGGCGAGGGGAGACCGCTCGCTGACGACAACGGCCGTTACGCCGGGATCGCGCCCGGCGCGGAGCTCGCCGTCGGCAAGGTCCTGACCGACGCGGGCGCGGGCCTCAACAGCGACCTGATCGCGGCGATGGAGTGGGCCGCGAGGCCGGCGGGAGCGGCGCCGTGCGGGGCGGGCGCCGACATCGTCAACATGAGTCTCGGCTCCGAGTCCCGTCCAAGCCGCCTCAACTCGGGAAGCGACAAGGATCTCGTGAGCTACGCGCTCAACCGGCTCGCCGTTCGCTACGGGACGCTCTTCGCCGTCGCGGCCGGGAACAGCGGGCCGTTTGTCGGCAGCGTCCTCGAAGCGCCGGGCTCGGCCGCCCAGGCGCTCAGCGTCGCCGCAGCCGCGAAGGACTACGACCTGAACCACGACGACACCTACTCGGGCGACACGTGCGCCGGCTGGCAGCACCCGCGCTCGCCGAGCTTCTTCGACAACGACTGCTCGGCGGGGGTCGGAACGCAGCCGCCGTCGATCTCGTCGTTCTCGTCGCGCGGGCCTTCCGGCGACCTCTGGCTTCGCCCGGACATCGCGGCTCCCGGCTACAACATCGTGTCTGCCCAGGCTGCGGCCGGCGGCGCGATCGCCAGCAACGACATCAACCGCGGCACGCGCGCCGATCCGCTCTACGCAACCGCTTCCGGGACGTCGATGGCCTCGCCCGCTGCCGGCGGGAGTGCGGCGCTCCTCCTCGAGGCGTACCGAGAGCGGCACCGCGCCGACCCCTCGGGCAGCTCGGGTCTCCCCGGCCTCGCCGCCCCAAAATACGCGCTGCTGCGCGCGGCGCTGATGAACACGGCCGGGGCGAACCTCTACGAGTCGCGGTGGATCCTGACCACCGACGCTGCGATGCGGCTCGAGTGCGGGCTTCCGGATCCCCTGCTGATGACGTTCTGCGAGTTGGGGAAGATCTTCACCGATGCGCTTGCGAGCAGCTTTGGCTCGTTCACGCTGTACGAGGCCCGGAACGGCCCGGCGGATCCGTACGTCGGTCCACTCGCGGAGGGCGCGGGGAAGCTGAACGTCGGGCGCGCGATCGCCGCGCTGCGGGACGGCGTCGTCGTGTACAGCGCCGCCTCCGGTAGCGGCCAGGATGCCGGAACGGGGCCGCGCGACCTCCAGGGAAGCTGGCAGGTGGGCGCGATCGCGGCGGGCGCGTCGCAGACGCAGCGCTTCGTCGTGCACGCGGCGCCGACGATGAAGGCGGCGTCGATCACATTCTCCTTCGAGCCCGGGAACCCGTCGGACGGAAGCCGGGCGATCGTGCCGGGGAAGGGATCCTGGGCGGTCAAGCTCCCGGGGAAGACGGTCGTCCAAGGCGGCCGCGACGTCGTCGTCACGTTCAGCGTGTCGGTGCCCGCGAGCGCGGCGCCCGGCTCGTACACCGGCGCGGTGATCGCCAGCGTCTCGAACGGGCAGACGATCCGCATGCCCGTGTTCGCGAGCGTCGCACTTCACGACGCCGCGACGGCGGCGGGGAACGCGCCGGGGCCACAGGCGCGTGTCGCCTCCGCCCGCGACGTCTTCGGCAAGAGCGACACCGTCTGGCCCTCAGCCGCCGGGGCCGCCGGTACCGGCGCCGGCGCCGACTGGCTCGTCTACCCAGTCGAGCTCGCCGCCGGTCTTCGCGAGGCGCGCTTCTCCGTCTACGACGCAGACCGCGGGGACGAGACCTACGACCTCTACCTGTACGACCGGAACCTGAACCTGATCGCCAGCACGCACCCCTTCGCCGCGGAGGGCACGACGAACACGAGCGCGAACGACGCTCGCCCGCCATCCACGCAGGCCGCGCCGCAGATGCTGACGGAGACCGCGCCCGCCGCGGGCCGGTACTACCTCGCGGTCAATCGCGCGAAGATCGGCGGCACGACGAGCGGCGACTTCGGCGCCTTCGTCCTGACGCTCGACGAGATCGCCTAGACGCGCGACCGGGAAATCCGGTCCCGTGAAGAAGCGGGTACGCGTACCGAGCGCTGCCGCCGTCGCGAGGCACGTAGCAGTCGCTGCCTTGCTCTAACGCGTCTGGTGAATCTTTCTCTTGACACCCCTTCTAGTGGTGTGCTTTACTCACACGCGTCACCACACGGAGTGGTGATTGAACGGTCAGTCAAGGAGTAGGAGGGGGGAATGCCCAAGCTTCGGTTCATCGGCGCGCTGGTCGCGGCGGCGCTCGCGCTCGGAGCGATGCCGCTCTCGTCCGCGACGGGCGGCACGGGGGACATGAAGACGTACCTCGTCGTGTTCAAGGGCGACTACGCGCTTGACGGCACGTACGCGCTCGGCGGCAACTACGCGCTCAACCACGAATACGCGCTCTCGCTCGTGAAGACCGCGGGCGGAACGGTCACGAGCGACCTCTCGAAGCAGATCGGCGTGATGATCGTCCAGTCGCCGAACGCGCTCTTCGACGAGACGATGCGCACCTACGCGCTCGTCGAAGAGGCGTCCGAGGACTGGAGCTGGCAGGGGATCCCGTCCGGCGACGCGATCGCGGGGTCGACCTTCAGCCATCCGGGTGACGGAGGCGGCGGCCCCGAGCCGAGCGCCGACCCGTTGGAGAGCCAGCAGTGGGACATGCGGAACATCCAGGCGCCCGAGGCGCACCAGAAGCAAGCTGGCTGGCGCGCGGTCGACGTCGGCATCCTGGACAGCGGCATCGACGGCCGGCACATCGACTTCACCGACAACGGAGTCCCCGGTGGGCCGACGAACGTCGACTGCGCTCGCGGCCGCAACTCACTCGCCGCGCTGCCGCCCGGCGTCGCGGTTGGAACTCCCGATCCGTGCTCCGACAACCAGTTCCACGGGACGCACGTCGCCGGCACCGTCGGCGCGCAGGCGAACGGCGTCGGGATTGTCGGTGTAGCGCCGAACGTGACGCTCGTCCCCGTGAAGGTCTGCGACTCGACGGGGTACTGCTACGTCAGCGCGGTCGTCGACGGGATCACGTACGCCGGAGACCAGAAGTTCGACGTCATCAACATGAGCTTCTTCGTCGACGACAACGCCTTCCAGGAGTCGCACGAGTTCAAGTGCATGGACGACCCCGTCCAGCGAACGTTCCGCAAGGCCGTCGAGCGCGCGATCCAGTATGCGCGCAACCAGGGCGTGACGCCCGTTGCGGCACTCGGCAACTCCGACAACGACCTCGCGCATCCGCCGGAGCCGTACGAGAACGACTGCGACGTCGTCCCGGCTGAGACGCAAGGAGTCGTCGGAACGATGGCGCTCGGGGCGAGGAACGAGAAGGCCGGCTACTCGAACTACGGGTTCGGCATGACGGACGTCGCGGCTCCGGGCGGCAATGGGACGACGGGCATCTGCACGACGACGGTTCTTTCGACGATCCCCGGTGACCTCTACGTCTGCATCCAGGGAACGTCGATGGCGTCGCCACACACGGCCGGTGTGGCAGCGTTGATCGAGAGCCAGTACGGCCGGCTCGGCGAGGACGGCGACGTCAAGCTCCCGCCGCAGACCGTCGAGGACTACCTCCAGGCGACCACCATCGACCAGGGGCTCCCGGGGTACGACGAGTGCTTCGGGAACGGACGGATCAATGCGCTTCGCGCCGTCAACCACGACACGTCGCGCGTGTACGACCCTACCGCGCCCTACTGCGCGGAGTATCAGGAGTAGCGGCTTCCAGATCCCCCCTCCGAC
>JALZFG010000310.1 GCA_030861645.1 Actinomycetota bacterium | reverse complement strand
CGGACACCGCTCGGCGCACGACAAGAAAGCGTCGTGCTCGCCCTTTCAGCTGACCGACCGCCGCGAAGCCCACGAGCTTGCCCGGTCGCTCATTCTCGCCGCGCCGCCGGCGGCCCGCGGACCGGGAATGATGGCGGCGGCGTCTTGCCCGGTCAGCTCGAGCTCGACATAGCGGTCGAGCTCCTCGAAGCACATGTCGCAGCTGACTTCGGCCTGACGCAAGGCGGGTTCCTGGTCTTCAATGGACGGGTACGCGGGTAGGCGTGCCCGCCGAGTACCGGCTGACGACCCTCCGGCGGGTCGGGAACCTCCTGATCACGCCGCTCGTTCGGATGGGAGTCGCTGGAAAGCGGACGCACATCCTCACCATGCGGGGGCGGAGGAGCGGGCGCCGCTACTCGACGCCCGTCCAACTCGTCATCGACGATCGTCAGCGTTGGCTGGTCGCGCCCTACGGGGAGCGCGAGTGGGTCAAGAACGCGCGCGCGGCGGGCGAGGTCGAACTGACGCGCGCGGGTCGGACGACGCGCCACCGAATCGTGGAGGTTGGCCCCGAGGAGGCAGCGCCGGTACTGCGCGAGTACCTACGCACGACGCCGATCGTGAAGCCCTACTTCGACGCGGCCCGCGGCGCTCCGCTCGAGGAGTTCGCCGCTGAAGCGAAGCGCCGCCCCGTCTTCGGCCTCGTCGACGAGGCGCAGGCTCGCTAGCGTCACAGAATGGAGACACGCTCGCTCGGCCGTGAAGGGCCGCAGGTGTCGGTCGTCGGGCTCGGCTGCAACAACTTCGGGCGTCGGGTCGATCGCGACGGTACGCGCGGGGTTGTCGAGGCGGCACTCGCCGAGGGCATCACGCTCGTCGACACCGCCGACGTCTACGGCGACGGCGCGAGCGAGGAGTTCCTTGGCGCAGCGCTCGGATCCCGCCGGGAGGACGTCGTCGTGGCGACGAAGTTCGGACATCCGATGCCCGGAGGACCGGACGTTCCGCGCGGCTCGCGCGCGTGGATCCGCTTCGCCGTCGAGGGGTCGCTCCGGCGGTTGGCGACCGAGCGGATCGACGTCTACCAGTACCACCGACCCGACAGCGTCACGCCCATGGCGGAGACGATCGTCGCGATGGCCGAGCTCGTGCGCGAGGGCAAGGTTCGGTATCTCGGCATCTCGAATGTGCGACCGGAGGCGATCGAGGAGGCCGCGTCAGCCGCCCGCTCAGAGGCTGTGCGCCTTGTGAGCGTGCAGAACGAGTACAGCCTCCTGAAGCGTGACGCCGAGGACGACGTCCTCCCGGCCTGCGAGCGGCTCGGACTCGGCTTCCTGCCGTACTTCCCGCTCGCCAGCGGCCTCCTGACGGGCAAGTACCGACGCGGCGAGGCGCCTCCTCAGGGAACTCGTCTCGCCGAGCGTCCCGACCGACTGACGGACGAGCGGTTCGCGGGTGTCGAGGCGCTCGAGCGCTACGCGGCGCAGCGCGGGGCCTCGCTGCTCGAGGTCGCGATCGGTGGCCTCGCCGCGCAGCCGGCCGTCGCCTCGGTCATCGCCGGAGCGACGAAGCCAGAGCAGGTGCGGGCGAACGCACAGGCTGCCCGGCGGTGGCGCCCGTCGGTCGAGGATCTCGAAGAGCTGGCCGTGCTGCGCTAAGGGCCGGGCTGCGCGTATGCGCGGGCGGACACCGGCGTCTGCACTTCAGCACGTTTCGCGCGCAACGCTGATGAGGCAGTCGTCGTCGAGTCACCCGCCCTCGGCGACGAGCTGGAGGAGAGGATCACCGACGTAGCGCTCTCTTTACCAACGCGACCTGCTGAAGCCGTTTGACCCGCTTTCCGCGATCGCAAGCGTGGTTCAGTCGATCCGCTCACCGCGGAGCAGCTTCAGGTGGACGTGAGCGGCCTCGAACACCTCCGGCGCGCGGTTCGGCTCAACCCAGCACTTGGCGGCAACGCACGCGCTTCGCATCCGCCGCAGGAGGGCGATCAACTCGCGGTCAACGTCGGAGAAGACGCCCACCGCTGCATCAGCGAGGGCGGCGACGTCCCACTCGATCGGTCCGCGGCAGGCGGTCTCGAAGTCCAGAAGCAACAACCCGTCCATCGTCCGAAGCCAGTTCCCCGCGTGCGGGCTGCCGTGAACTGGTCGCGTCGTCGTAAACAGAGGAGGTAGCACCACCTGCAACTCGTCGAGGACGCTCAACAGGAAGGAACGGTCGGCGGCCGCGAGGGCGGGCGAACGGTCGGGACGAAGGAGCCGTCGCGCGTCCTCGAGCTCGACGCTGAAGGAGGGAAGCGCCCCTGGGAACTCACTAAGCGCCTGATGGACGCCCCTCAGGGAGGCTGCGACTTCGGCCGGATCAAGCGCGGCGCCCCCAACTGCCTCCGCATACTCCCACAGCGCGACCGTCAGGTTTCCATAGCAGTGCGGCCCCGGCGCGACGTCTCGCGCCGGCGCGATAACCGGCGCTTTCCGTTTGGCGAGATACGCCGCCACCGCAAGCTCGCGCTCCAGCGACTCAAGTTGTGCCTCGCGAAAGTGACTTGTTCCGACCTTCGCCACGATTGGGGCAGGGACGAGATGCACGATCGTGTTGTTCGAGTCTTTGAGGACGACGGCGCGCTCGACAACGACGCCAAGGGCGTCGGCAACCGCAACAGCTGCTTCGACCGCCAGCCGTCTTCGCTCCTCTCTGCTCACAGCGTCCGGAACAGCCATTGGTTCGTGAGACAAGCTGCCGAATCATGATCGAGTGTCTGAGTGCCAGGAGTGGCCGTATCACCATGCCCGCCGGCGACACCGGCGAACCGCGCGCGCGACGGCGAGGGGGCGACCGCGCGCGCC
>JALZFG010000289.1 GCA_030861645.1 Actinomycetota bacterium | reverse complement strand
GGCTCGAGCAGGGCGGCCCCATCACCGAGCGCACGCTGCGCGAGCTGCGGGGCGCGCGAGCGACGCGAGCCCTTCCGGCTCGGCTCCGACGTGGTCGGCGCGGAGCTCTCCCTGGACACCATGTACGTCGGCAAGCTCAAGGGCGCCGGCCCCGTCTGACAGTCGCGGCGATCGACGGCGCCTGCTCGTTCGCGCTCGCGCAGACGGTCGCCGGCGAGAAGCGGCAGGAGCAGGCGATCGCCTTCCTGGTCGAGCGGGTGCTGCCGGTCTACGCCGAGGCGGGGATCGAGCTCGCGCACGTGACGAGCGACCGCGGCGTGAGTTCGGGCGCGCCTTCCGGGCGGCGCTTGCAGCAGCGCGGCATCCGCCACCGCCGCCTGCCGCCCCGCTCGCCGAACCTGAACGGCTTCGCCGAGCAGCTGCACAGGACGATCCTGCACGAGCACTACCGCGTCGCCTTCCGTCTCCGCTACTACGCTTCCGCCGCCGACGTCGACGCCGACCTGCAGGGCTTCATGCGCCACTACAACTTCGGGCCGCCCCACCGCCGCCGAGGCCCCCAAGGCGCCACCCCGGCCAGCCGCTTCTACGCCCACGCCCCCGCGTTCCTCACCGCGAAAGGATGGTGACGGTCATGGCCACAGAAACGTCGGGCAAGATCGTGGGCCGCACGATCTAGGAGCGGCAATCAGCGCGGGTGCGGCGCGTTGCGGGGCTTGCATCCTTCGACGCCTGGAAGACGGAAGCTGGCGGTTCACCAATGCGATTAGCGCTGCGACTCCTCGCGTTCGCCGTACTCACGGTCGCCTTGTGGATCGGTCTCTCGCTCGCGTGGAGCTTCGCTGCCGTCGAATTCTTCGAGCACGGTGCAATCAGCGAGTGCGACCGTGGGGAGTGCGGCACACTGGGCGAGTTCACATGGGACACGTGGCCGCTCGTCCCGATCCTGCTCGCCGTCGTCGCGGTCGGCCTCGCGTATCTCGTCACCCTTCGACGGCGCCATTAGCGGGCCGCCGGAGTCGAGTCGAGGCGAACGGCAAAGCCAGCGGACGTGTCCTTGAGGACTACCTCCTCTACTCCCGCGAGTGCCGCTGGCGCCTGGCGCGTCCTCGCGCTTTTGGTCATTCCGGCGATCGTGCTCGAACAGTCGTCGGGAGCGGCTCCGCGATGCAGCGGTCGCGCTCAACCTCGTAATCTGGACTGGCTTCGCAGCCGAGCTCGCGTTCGTGCTCTCGGTCTCGCGGCATTGGCTGCGACCGCTTCGCGCGCCCTGGCTCGACGCCGCGATCGTCGCGCTGAGCTTCCCGATCACCCCCGCCGTCCTCTAGGGGACCCGGGCGCTCCGGCTGCTCGCTCCGCGTGGGCGCGGCGGTCGTGCTCGTGCTGCTGCTCCACGTGCTGCTCCCTTGCGGGTACACGGACGGGACTCCCTCGAACGGAGCGGTCGCGTCAAGCGGTTCCAGCGCGTTGCCGCGACAAGATCAGTGGTAATCTCCGAGGGACGATAGGAGGTTCTCGATCTCGATCAGGCGGAGTAGCAAAACGTGAATTCAGAGCGAGAGTCATCGAAACGAGGCCCGAGGCCGCGAACGAGGCGCGGGGAGTCATCCGTCGCCGCCGATTCCCGACATTCAATGCAGGTGTCTGGTCATGAGCCAGCCGACCGCGCTGCCTATGAGTCTGCGGACGAACCGGGTCACGTTCCGCGTCGCGAGCCAGGCCCCGTCGAGGAGGGGGCTTAGCCGTGCTGACGTTCTGCAACAACCATTCGGCGGCCATCGCGACTTGCATTTCGTTTTGGGAACCGGAGGAATGTGGAGCCGAGGGGAACGGCTGGCATAACATCGGCTGGTACTGGGTCGACCCTGGCACGTGTCGCGCGGTGTTCCGCAACGACGTCGACGATGTGAGCCGTTATTGGTACTTCTACGCCGAAGCGATTGACGGCGTGAAATGGTCGGGGGAATATCCTACATATGTGAAGGACGACCCATTCGACCACTGCGATACCCCGCCCGATTCGACGATGTACAAGCTCGGGTTTCGAGAGCTAGACGTTGGTGACGCCGACAACTACACACTCACGTTCGTGCGGTAGCAAAGTCATGCTGCTCGGCGAGATCAAAAGCTACTCGTAGGACCGCGGAGTGGTTCGAAGTCAGCTCCCTCGGAGGTCGGCGGAGAGATATCGTCCATTGCTCACGCGAGTTTCGAGCGATGGAGAACCTGTCCCAGAAGATCCACAACTTTCGCGTTAGGAGCACCTAGGCGCGTCTTCACCAGGAGCTGAGTTGGGCCGTAACACCCGAGACTCGTGCACGAGCAGGGGTTCCCCCGATCGCTCCCCGACGTTCGGGACGCGATCAGGGCCGGCTAGGAAGCGTATGACCTGTGCGGCGCTCCCAGGTACGGGAACTCGGTCAGCAGGTCGGTGTGAGGACCAGGGCCGGCTCCGACCTTCCCGTTCGTGAACAGCGCCAGGAAGTGGCCCGCGACGTCATCGGTCAGCGCGCGCCCGTTACGTGGATACGCGACCGGCTGGGTCGGGTCGTAGGGCAGGAGGTCGGGCAGGAGCGTGCCGGCCACGCGCCTCGCCTCGTCGGGTGCGTATCCGCCGGCGTGCTCGAGGACGTGCGCGAAGCTGTCGAAAAAGCGGCCGTCCGTCGCGGGTTCGCCGGCGAGGTACGCCGCCTTCTCCTCGCCCGGCGAGAAGAAAACCGACTGTGACGGCCTGGCTCCACGGTCGACCTGGACCCAGCCGGCGCCAGTGTCGCCCGGAACGAGCGTCCGGTGCCAAAGGGCGACAGGTGCGGTCGCTCCCAGCGCGTCGTTCGGCAGCTCCAGGACGATGCTGCAGACGTCCTTGTCGGCGAAGAAGTCGGCGCCGGTGATCTGGAAGTCGTTGAGAGCGCCCTCCGCGTCGAAGAAGAAGGGGTCGCTCCTCCAGCCGGCGAAGAACCGGTACCCGCCATGTTCAGTTATGCGAGGCTCCGGTGCCGTCGAGACGGGGGCGGCGTCGACGATGGTCTCCCCCGCGTCTCCATCACCGGCGGCGAGCTCGCCCTCGACACGCCGAACCGTCGCCGACTGCGCGCCGTCGGCCGTCGAGAACCGCGTGCGGAAAGCGACGTCCGCGACGCCGTCACCGTTCGTGTCGATCTTGAGCTCGTACAGCGCCTCGGGCGCGAACGGTTCCGACGTGGTCGAGCCCGGTGGGTTGATTCCGAACGAGGGGTGCACGTCGATGACGACGACCGACCTCAATGCGGTCGCCTGAGCCGGGAAGACGAACAGGTCGCAGTGGTCGACGCGCGCGTCTCCGTGCGGAAACGAGAAATCAGGCCCTGAGTAGTGGTGCGCCATCGCTTCTCTCCTCTGCGGACGTGAAACCGGACGGCCGACGCTTCGGCGCGGCGAGGATTTTCTCATAAATCGAGGCGAGCGACGCCTCGAGAGGGCGCCGGACAGCGCGCGACGGAGCTTGAGCTCGACGCCGGCCGTTTGGGGCTCGATAGAAGATCCTGATTCGGCGTCGCGGGCGGCTACTGCCAAACGCGGCAGGCGTTAACGGAGGCCGTTGCCCCGAGTCGGGCCCTGAAAACGTGCAAAAATCGGCGGATTGCCCTCGAGCTCCGCCTCTAGCGGCGGCTACTCGAGCACCAGCGTCGCCACGTCCCGATAGTGCCGGTCGTCGGGGTAGACGGGGCTCACGTCTTTCGCCCTTGCGCTTCCTTCCCCAATCTCGATGAGGAGCTTCCCGCGTTCGTATCGCTCCTCCTTGAACAACTCGGGATGACACTCGATAGGAGAAAGAATACGGTCCGCGGTAGGACACGTGTAGCGGATCGTCGAGGAGCGGGTGTAGCGGAATGGCGAGCCGGGGTGGCGCGCACGTGTTGACGGCGGGGACTTGCGGCTCCCCAGCAGGACTGGCAGGGCGCCATGCGGCGTGCCGTCCTGCCAGGGCCTGGGCGCTAGGCCGGGCGCCAGAGCGTAAGCCCTCCTCGGGCTCGCGCGCTTCCATCCGGGGGAGACTGCTACGGCGCCCTCCCCCGCTCCCGTATCCCGCGCCGACGCTGCGGCTAGCGTCGCGACCCTTCGGCTCCTTGGCCCGCGGATGTCCCGCCGGAGACACCGGCCAGTCGACCGCGGGAGGGTGACTCGTGGGCTAGCCGCCGGGCGGTACGAAGAACCCGGTCACGGGCAGCGTGACGCCGTCTATCGTCGTCATGCACGTGACCTCGGTCACCGGAACCGGGCTCGGTGGGAAGCCGTCACGGTGCCGTCGAAGGTGAACAATGTTGGGACGAAGAATTGCCCGTTTCAAGCACGTACGCGGTGCTGAAGACGCCGGGGGACTGGACGACGAACGTCAGCCGCTGCCCGTCGCACGAGAACGACACCGTTAGGGTCCGGTCTGCCGCTTCCTGGCGCCGCTCCTGCCACGTTCGGCGCTACCGCGAGTACGCCGCAAATCACGATGGCGACTATGACCACGCGCGCCATCTCTGCTCCTTTCGGGTCGCAGTTCCCCGCCATCCAACCGGGTGGGATGTGTCGGGGGCCGGCGCCGATCTTCCGCGAAAGCTGCCGGAGTTTCAAGAGGCGCCATCTTCTCCGTCATGGGCATCGGCGGCACGGGTTCCAATGCGGCCAACTTGGCACTTCGGCGCGCCGGCGGTCGCGGTAACGGGGAGCGAGGGCACGCGCATGCTCGGTGGCGGGCGCGCCCGACGAGCGGGTTCGGCGACCGGCTACTTCACCTCCGGGTTCCCTATCTTCCCGAGCTCCGAGGCGCCGCTCCTCGTCGGGCTTCGCGCGCTGTCGCCCGGCTTCGTCGATCGCATCGGCCGCTATGCGCTGCTGCCAGCCCGACGTCGAGCGCGTCGGGGCGGTCGGGCTGCGCCGCCTCATAGCCCCAACTCGCTCATGCTCGTCGCGACGAACGGCTCTCGGCGGCTGGCGTGGCTGCTTGCCTGCGCGGCGTTGAGGCTGGCGAGGATCTCTCGCATTTGCGGCGCTGGGTCGGCGTACGCGGCCGGAAGATAAACCTTCCGGGTCCCTGCGCGCCAGTTGCGCGCCAGGGCGCTCCAGTTTCAGGCGGTCTTGAGCGGTCTTGAGCCGAAGAATGGCGAGGCGGGGAAGAGTAGGCGCAGGGAGCACATCGC
>JALZFG010000275.1 GCA_030861645.1 Actinomycetota bacterium | reverse complement strand
GATCACGCGCGCACCCGCCCGCGCCAGGAGCGCGGCCGTGAGGGAGCCGACGCAGCCGAGGCCGAGCACGACGACGTCTTCGGCGAGCCGTGGGCCGGCGTCGAGGCAGACCTGCAACGCGGTCTCGACGAGCGGAAGGAGCGTCGCGCGGCGCGGGTCGACGCCGTCGAGCGGAACGACGTCGTCCTCGGCGACGACGAAGAGGTCCTGGTGCGGGTGGAAGGCGAAGACGAGCGAGTCGGCGCTGATCGTCCCGCGCGAGCGCTCGACCGTCCCGACCGCGCTGTAGCCGTACGCGAAGGGATAGGTGAAGGTTCCGCCGAGCGCGCCGAGCGCCTCGTCGAGCGGGAGGCTCGGGTCGATCTCGCCGCGGTAGGCGAGCATCTCCGTCCCGGCGCTGATTCCCGAGAACTCGGCGCGGACGAGCAGCTCGCCCTCCTCGGGCGCGCGGACGGGAACCTCGTGGAGCTCGACGCGGTGCGGGGCGACGAAGCGGAGCGCGCGCGCCATCACGGCTCCTTCCCCGCATCACGCTTCACGAACCGCGTCTCGGATACGATCGCGCGGCCCCGCTCGCGCCCTCTCTGCCCGACCGTGAGCGGCGAGTGCGGCCGAGGGGGACGCGGACGATGCCGACCGGGAGGACCGAGTGAGCGAGGAGGGAGCAAGTCGCAGCCTCGGCGGGAGCCTAGTACCGGAAGTGGCAGAGGCGCCGAGCGAGGTTGCACGGGTACCGCTCGCGACTCCGGTCGGCGAGTTCGAGGCCCGTGCGTTCACGTGCCGGTCGGGCTTCGTCTACCTCGCACTCGTCAAGGGCGATCTCGGCGACGGCCGCTCCGTCCTCACGCGCCTCCACTCCGAGTGCCTCACCGGTGACGCCCTCGGCTCCCTCCGCTGCGACTGTGGCGTCCAGCTCCGAACCGCCCTGCGGACGATCGCCCGAGAGGGCCGCGGCGTGCTTCTCTACGCGACGGGTCACGAGGGCCGGGGAATCGGTCTCGTCAACAAGCTCCGCGCCTACGTCCTGCAGGAGAACGGTCTCGACACGCTCGACGCGAACCGTCACCTCGGCTTCGTGGCCGACGCCCGCGAGTACCGCGAGGCGGCGGCGTGCCTGACCGCGCTCGGGATTCGCTCCGTCCGCCTGCTTACGAACAACCCGCACAAGGAGGCGAGCCTGCGGCACGCCGGGATCGAGGTCGAGCAAGTCATTCCCCTCCCGACGTCGCCGCACGTCCGGAACGTCGAGTACCTGCAGACCAAGGAGCGGCGGATGGGCCACACGGCGCCGACGGGACAGGGACTCGAAGCGGGCGTCGCCGACGCCCTCGACGTGAGCGGCCTCCTCGGGTCCGTCGCGACGCCCGACTCCCGCCCGTACGTCGTCCTCAAGTACGCCCAGACGCTCGACGGCAGGATCGCGACGCGGACCGGCGACTCGAAGTGGATCAGCGGCGAGGCGGAGCGCCGCGCCTCGCACGCGCTCCGAGCGGCGTGCGATGCCGTCCTCGTCGGTGTCGGAACGGTCATCACCGACGACCCGCAGCTCACCGTCCGCCTCGTCCCCGGCTCCTCGCCGCAGCGGGTTGTGCTCGACTCGACGCTGCGCCTCCCCTCCGACGCGAGGATTCTCGACGACGAGGCGGCCACGATCCTCGTCACCACCGCGCGGGCGAGTCCCGCGCGCCGGCGCTCGCTCGAGACGCGGGGTCTTGCCGTGCGGGTGGTCGAACCTGGCCCGCACGGGGTTGACCTGGAAGCGACGCTCGCCCTTCTCCGCGCAAGCGGCGTCCGCTCGCTCCTCGTCGAGGGCGGCGCCGAGGTGATCACCTCCTTCCTGCGCGCGCGTCTCGTCGATCGCCTCGTCGTCGGCATCGCCCCGACGATTCTCGGCGCGGGGAGGGAGGCCGTGGGCGATCTGCACATCGCGCGGGTGGCGGAGGGTCTTCGCCTCACGCGGCGCTCGGTCCACGCGGTCGGGGCCGATCTCGTGCTCGCCGGGGACGTCGGCTGGTCGTTGCCCCCAGAGTCCTGAGGCC
>JALZFG010000267.1 GCA_030861645.1 Actinomycetota bacterium | reverse complement strand
AGCGCGCGGTACGCGAGGCCGCGGCGCACGCGGTCGAGGACGCCGACCCACCGGACGACCTCCACGCGAGCGCCGACTACCGGCGCCGAATGGCCGCCGAGTTCTCCGCGCGCTCGATCCTGGAGGCGATCGAACGATGCTGATCGCGGCGACGGTCAACAGCGAGGCCGTCGAGTCGGACGTCGAGCCGCGGCGGCGCCTCGTCGACTTCCTGCGCGAGGATCTCGGGCTCGTCGGGACGAACGTCGGCTGCGGCCACGGCGTCTGCGGCGCCTGCACCGTCCTCCTCGACGGGCAGACCGTCAAGTCGTGCCTGCTCTTCGCCGTCCAGCTCGATGGGCATGAGCTGACGACGATCGAGGGCGTGAGCCCGGCCGAGGGGCTGAACGAGGTGCAGGCGGCCTTCAAGCGGAACTTCTCGATCCAGTGCGGCTTCTGCGCGCCGGGCTTCGTCCTCGCCGTGCAGCAGCTCCTCGAGCGGTACGAGAGCCCCTCCGACGAGGAGATCGCGTTCGCGCTCTCCGGCAACATCTGTCGCTGCTCGGGATACGTCAACATCTTCAAGGCGGTGCGCGAGCTCGCGGGTGGGCGCGTGGCGGCGAGCCGCTGATGCCGGGGCAGGACGCGTCGTCGGAGAACGGCCGCACGGGCTACTTCGGCCGCTCGCTTGAGCGCCGCGAGGACAACCGGCTCGTCACGGGCCGTCAGCAGTACCTCGACGACGTCGTCGTCCCCGGCGCCCTCGAGGGCGCGCTCGTCCGGAGTCCATTCGCCCACGCGCGCATCCGCTCGATCGATACAGCCGAAGCGGTCGCCGTGCCCGGCGTGCGCCTGGTCGTGACCGGCGCGGACCTCGCCCGCGACACGGATCCGATGGCGCAGATCATCGAGGGCTACAGCCAGTACGCGCTCGCCGTGGACAAGGTCCGGTACGCGGGCGAGCCCGTCGCCTTCGTCGTCGCCGACGACCGCTACGTCGCGGAGGACGCCGCCGACCTCGTCCGCGTCGACTACGAGCCGCTGCCCGTCGTCCACGACCGCGACGCCGCGCTCCGCGGAGACGCCCTCGTCGACGAGACGAAGGAGTCGAACGTCGCCTACCACGAGCTCTTCACGTTCGGCGACGTCGAGGGCGCGTTCGCCGAGGCCGAGCACGTCGTCGAGCGCCAGATCGTCTGGCGTCGCAGCTGCGGCGTCCCGCTCGACACGAACGGCGCCGTCGCGAGCTACGACGGAGACGGCGGCTACACGATCCACGCGAACACGCAGATCCCGCGCGTGTTCAACGCGATCATCGCGGTCTCGCTCCGGACCACGTCGAACAAGCTCCGGATCGTCGTCCCCCGCATGGGCGGCAGCTACGGGACGAAGATGAACAACTACCGCTGGCCGATCGTCTGCGCCTACGCGGCGCGACGGGCCGGGCGACCCGTCAAGTTCAAGGAGACGATGGTCGAGCAGCTCGAGCAGGGCGAGTGCCACGCCTACGACCGCCGCTACACGCTTCGGGGCGCGTTCACGCGCGACGGGCGGATGACGGCTTACGCGGTCAAGCTCGAGGAGGACCTCGGCGGCTACCCGGGCATGCTCGGGCCCGCGATGACGCTGAAGCCGATCGCGTTCATCTCGGGGCCGTTCGACGTCCCGGTGCAGTCCTACGAGGTGCAGTCGGTGCTGACGAACAAGTCGCCGCAGACGGCGTACCGCGGGTTCGGGTCGGCGCCGCACAACCTCGCGCTCGCCGCCGTGCTGCACCAGGCGGCGCAGGAGCTCGGGCTCGCGCCGGAGGAGATCCAGCGCCGGAACTTCATCCGCCGCGAGTCGTTCCCGTACACGACCGCCTCGGGGAACCAGATCGACTCCGGCGACTACGACGGCGCGCTGACGAAGGCGATCGAGCTCGCCGATCTGGGCGGCCTGCGCCGGCGGCAGGCGGAGCTCCGCGAGCGGGGGCGCTACCTCGGGATCGGTGTCTCGCTCGGCCTGGAGCCGTCGATGTTCGACTACTCGTACTTTGTCCGCGCGAACGAGACCGTGCCGATGAGCGGCGCGCCCGAGTACCTGACGGTCGCGCTCGACAACATGGGCGAGGTGACGGCCTTCGTCGGCACCACCGAGTCCGGGCAGGCGTACGAGACGCTGACGGCGCAGATCGTCGGCGAGGAGCTCGGGATCGACCCCGACCGCGTCGAGGTCGTGCTCCAGCAGCCGCAGGAGTCGGACGGCCCCGGCTTCGGGCAGGGCGCGAGCCGGATGACGATGATGCTGCTCGGCGCCGGGAAGGGGGCGTGCGACAAGCTCAAGGCGAAGATGCGGCGCATCGCCCAGCACGCGCTCGCGACGGACGCCGAGCTGGAGGTGGCGGACGGAAAGGTCTACGCGAAGGATGATCCCGAGCGCGGGCTGCCCTTCATCGCCGTCGCCGGGATCGCCCACATCGACACGACGAAGCTGCCGCCCGGGGAGGAGCCCGGGCTCAAGGCGACGCACGTGTTCGAGAATCCCGCCGTCGGGATGGAGGCGCACGCGAAGCTGATGGGCACGCGCCTCCCCAGCTACCCCGCGATGTCGTATGCGGGGGTGATTCCGGTGGTCGAGCTCGACCCGGGCTCGGGAAAGGTCGAGCTCCAGGACATCTACCTCTGCTACGACTGCGGCCGGATCCTCAACCCGGCGACCGTCGACGCGCTGCACCACGGCGGGATCGCGCAGGCGATCGGGGCGGTGTTCTTCGAGGAGTTCACGTACTCCGATGCGGGTCAGCTGCTCGCGAACAGCCTCTGGGACTACGGCATTCCGACCCCGCGCGACGTCGCCCGGATCCACGCAACACACCAGGAGACGCCGAGCCCGTGGATGCCGCGCGGCGCCAAGGGGGCGGCCGAGGGCGGGTACATCGCGACGCCGGCGGCGCTCCTGTCGGCGATCAACGACGCGCTCGAGCCCTTCGGCGCCCGGATCGACGAGGTTCCGATCACGCCCGAGCGGGTCCTCGCCGCGATCGACGGCGCCCGATCGGAGTCGGCGTGAGGCTGCGCGACACGATCGAGGTTGCGCGCCCCGCGGGCGAGGTCTACGCGCTGCTCGCCGAGCCAGAGCGGCGTCGCGGCGGCATGGCGTGGCGCGACCTTACGCGCGACGACGATGGCTACCGCGCAACGCTGCACGCGTCCGCCGGCGCGATCGAGCTGGACTTCGACTGCCGCTTCGAGCTCGTCGAGCGCCGCGAGGGCGAGAGCGTGCGGCTGCGAGGCACGGGTGTTTCGCCGCGGCTCGCGTTCACGTTCGAGGGACTCCTCGCCGTCGCGGAGCGCGGCGGGGGTGCCGGCGCGACGGTGGACGTGGACGTCGAGGTCCGTCCGTCCGGG
>JALZFG010000248.1 GCA_030861645.1 Actinomycetota bacterium | reverse complement strand
GTTTACAACCCGAAGGCCTTCTTCCCGCACGCGGCGTCGCTGCGTCAGGCTTTCGCCCATTGCGCAAGATTCCCCACTGCTGCCTCCCGTAGGAGTCTGGGCCGTGTCTCAGTCCCAGTGTGGCTGGCCATGCTCTCACACCAGCTACCGATCGTCGCCTTGGTGAGCCATTACCCCACCAACTAGCTAATCGGCCGCAGGCCCCTCCTCGGCCGGAGGCCGAAGCTACCTTTCCTCCGGCGCCCACAGGCTCCGGAGCGTATCCGGTATTAGCCCCGGTTTCCCGGGGTTATCCCGATGCCGAGGGCAGGTTACCCACGTGTTACTCACCCGTTCGCCGCTCCGTACTCCAGGCCCGAAGGCCCGGAGCCGATCGCTCGACTTGCATGTGTTAAGCGCGCCGCCAGCGTTCGTCCTGAGCCAGGATCAAACTCTCCGTGAAGAACTGGTGCACATCGCCCCGAAGGGCGGTTGCAAGCTTCCTCAGGCGAGCTTGAGCTCAAAGGTCATCGCTCTCGAGATCGAGAGCGTGACGGTTTGCCTCACGCGTCCCCGAAGGGCCGCGAGAGGTCTCGGCGTTTACACGCTGCTGAGTTTTCAAAGACCGTGCCGCCGGGCGCGCAAAAAAGCCTCCGACTCGCACCGGAGGCCTCTCAGAAGGTCGGAACTCCTTCAGTCGTATCCGATCGTCCGAAAGGCTCTCCCGGCTTGTCGTTGACGCTTCTGCGCGGCCCCTGTAGGGACAGCCAAGGGATGATAGCAACGCCGGGGGCAGTGTCAAGCGGCCGAGGCCCGGAATCGCTGACGCGGGGGAGGCCCCCGCGAGGCGCTCGGGCGGCGTCGCGAAGGACGGCTTCTCGCGCCCCGCGGCTATGCCGCCTCGAGACGGGCGAAGCGGCGCTTGCCGGCCTGCAGGAGTGCTCCTTCGACGTCCCTTCGGGGGAGATCGAGGCTCGTGACGACGGAGCCGTTGATCTTCAGGCCGCCCTGCGCGATCAGGCGGCGCGCCTCGCTGGTCGACGTCACCCCGAACGCATCGGGGTGCTCGACGAGGAGCCGGGGAAGGTGGATGACGTCCCCGGGCCACTCCCTCGCGTCGAGCGTCACGAGCGGTACGTCCTCGGGTGCCTGGTGCTCGCGCACGACCCTCGTGAAGTGCTCCTCGGCGCGCCGGGCGGCGTGCTCCCCGTGCGCGCGTGAGACGATGAACCGCGCGAGCGCCAGCTTCGCCTCCAGCGGGTCGCCGTCCGGTGGCTCCCGTTCCATCACGAGCCTGTACCAGTGCTCGAGCAGGTCGTCGGGGATTCGCATCGTGCGGCCGAACTGCTCCTCGGGTGGCGCCGTCAGCGGGATGTTGTTGCCGACCGACGAGCTCATCTTCTCGCGGTCCCAGGAGAGCAGGAGCGGGAAGGTGATCACGACCTGCGGCTCGAGGCCGTAGGCCTCCATCACGCTGCGACCGGCTAGGAGGTTGTACAGCTGGTCCGTGCCACCGATCTCGATGTCCGCCGCGATGGCGACGGAGTCGTAGGCCTGCACGAGCGGGTAGAGGAGCTCGGAGACTGAGATCGGCTCGTTCTCCGCGTAGCGCTTCGCGAAGTCGTCCCGCTCGAGCAGGCGGGCGACGGTCATCGTGCGCGTCAGCCGGACGACGTCGGCGAACGTGAGCTCCGACAGCCACTCGCCGTTGTACCGCACCTCGGTCTGGTCGGGATCGAGGATCGTGTACGCCTGCTCGACGTAGCTGCTCGCGTTGCGATCGATCTCCCGTTCGGACAAGACGGGGCGCTCGGCCGAGCGGCCCGAGGGATCCCCGATTCGCGTCGTGTAGTCACCGATGACGAGGACTCCGAGGTGCCCGGCGTCCTGGAACGCGCGCATGCGCTGAAGCGGAATCGCCCGTCCGACGTGGATGTCGGGCGACGTAACGTCGATCCCGAGCTTCACGCGCAGGGGGCGGCCGAGGCGAAGCTTCTCGTCGAGACCGCCCTCGGGGAGGACGTGGACGGCGTTCCGGGTTAGCTCCGCAGCCTGGTCGAGGGCGCCCATACGGCCGCCGATTGTAGGCGGCTCGCCCTGCTTGCTCCCGCGAACCCTTGACGTTGTCGCGGGTTGTCTAGACACCGACGGCCGGAACGTGCACGAGGCCGCTGCGCGCGCGCTGGATTCCGCCTGGGAGGACGACCCGTTGAGGCGTGCAGGGTCGGCGAGCTGCGCAGGTTCACGATGCGAGGACGGCGGCTCCGGAGCTGTATGGGCGGCGCATGGCTTGCTGGGCACCGCAAGGCGACGTCGCGTCGCCTGGGGCGTGCAGTCGAAGCGTCGTGCCGCTGAGGGCCTGCCTCGCCGGCCGGGCGCGCGACCCACACTGGGAGGCGTCCGTGGGGAGGGCCTGGCCTCCCCCCGTTCCTACTAGGAGGGCTTGACTCTAGAAGGGGTAGGGCAGGAGCGCCCACGCGGCTGCCCCATACCAGAGGCCGAACGCCAGGCTCGCGGCGGCGAGCGCCGGTGCGACCGCGTGGAAGCTCGTCCGCACAGGGCGGCTGATCAGCGTCAGCCCGAAGCCGGTCGAGAGCACCGTCATCGAGACGGCCGTGAACGCTGCGAGCAGGGCGAGCGCGACGATCGCGAGCGGTGTCGAGTCGACGGACGCGGCGATCAGCACCCCCACCCCGGCGCTGCCGCCCATGCCGTGCACGAGACCGATCGCGAGCGCGCCGAGCGGCGTGCGCGCGCGGTGCGGGTGGTCGTGGCGGGCGCGGCCGTGGTGCCCGTGGACGTGAGCGTGCGCGATCCCGTCGTGCTCGTGCGCGTGGAGGTGGAACATGCCTTTGCGCCATCGCACCAGGAGCCGCGCGCCGAGGTAGACGACGACGGCGGCGATCGCCGTCTCCGCCGCTTGCTCGACCGGTGCGGGGAGGTACTGGTCGAGCAACAGGATCGGCAGGCCGAAGGCGAAGAGCGTGACCGCGTGACCGGCCCCCCAGCAGAGACCGAGCTCCGCCGCGCGCCGCGTCGCCCGTTCCCTCGTGCCCGCGACGAGCGTCGTCACCGCGGCGAGATGGTCGGGATCGGTGGCGTGCCGAAGGCCGAGTAGGACCGCGGCCACCGCCACGAGCCACAGCGACGACCCGTCCGAGAAGGAGGCGATGCGGTCGTCGAGTCCGAGCATGGGGCTCCTTTCAGGTGACGTCGGGCAGGGCGCGAACCGTCATCGCGATGCCGAGGCCGAGCACCGCAAGCGCGCTGACGGCGGGCAGGACGCGGACGACGCGCCCCTCAAAGCTCAGCCGGGCGAACGCGCGCTTCGCCGTGACCGCGACCAGGCCGATCGCCGTGATCGTCGCGGCGAGACCGAGGCTGAAGGCGACGATGAGAACGAGGCCATAGCCGATCCGGTGGAGCGAGATCGCGGCGAGGAGGACGACGAGCGCGGTCGGGCAGGGGATGACGCCGCCCGAGACGCCGACGGCGACGAGGCCGCGAAGCCCGGGCGCGGACGGCGGCGCGTGCTCGTGATCGTGCTGACCGTGCTGATGGTGTCCGCGGCCCCCATGCCCGTGGTGATGCCGACGACCGTGCCCCTGCCCGTGGTCGTGCGCGCGACCCCGGGCATGCGCGCGTGCGTGCAGCCAGTCGGAGACCCGCCAGCGCAGCACCGCGAGGCCAACGGCAACCACCATCAGCGCGGAGACGAGGTTCAGCCACGGGTAGAGGTCCTCGGGCACGACGAACTCGGACAGCGCAAGCGTCACCAGGCCCAGCGCGAAGACGCCTGACGTGTGCGTGATCGTGACGATGCCGCCGAGGAGGAGGGCGTGCCGCGGCGAGCCCCGCGAGCCGACGAGGTACGCCGCGACGAGCGCCTTGCCGTGGCCGGGACTGAGCGCGTGCGCGGCGCCCCAGAACAGCGCGATGACGAGCGAGAGCAGGACGAAGCCGAGCGTCAGATCGCGCTCGCGGATCAGCTTCGCGAAGGTCCCGTCGGCCGCCTCGCGAACGGCGGCACGCGCTCCCAGCTCGCTGCGCGAGAGAAGCTGCGGGGGCGAACCGGCCGACTCGCCGGTGACGATGGTGGCGTCGGCGCTCGTCACCTCGGGCGGACTCGTGAGGAGATCCTTCGGGTACGCGAGCAGCTCGGCGCTGATGCTCTTCGCGGGCGCGCTCGAGGAGACGAGCCGCGCGCCGTCACGCGCCTGGACGACGACCTCCTTCCATCCGATCCGCCCTCCGAAGTTCCGGTCGCGGTACCGGAGCGAGGTCCGAGAGCTGCGCTCGAGCGGCGCGCTCGCGTACGCGGCCTGGAAGCGAAGCGTCTTGAGGCCGCCGACGCCGGGAGGAAAGGCGAGCTCGTGCGCGAGGGGGCGCAGCGCCGCCCGCTGCCCCGCGACGACCAGCTCGAGCCCGTGTCCGATGCGGTGGGCGAGCGCGCGCGCATACGTCGCCCGATTCCCGATCCGGCGACGCTCCTGGAAGGTAGGGATCTCCGCCATGTCGAGCGCGTAGAGCACGTACACGCGATTGCCGGAGAGGTCGACGCGGCTGTAGCGGTTGACGGTGAAGTTGCCGAGCGGGTGCGCGGCCGCGCTCGCCGGCGCAAGGGCCGCCAGGAGACAGACGAGAAGCGTGACTCGTTTCATCCGGCGTACCTCGTCGCGACCGTACTCCAGACGAGCGAGAAGTGCGGGTTGAGGGAGAGCGCGCGCCGGAACCATCGGCGCGCGGAGTCGTCGCGGCCGAGGCAGCGCTCGATCATTCCGCGGTGAAACAGCTTGAGCGAGTCGCGCGTTCCGAGCCGGAGCGCGCGCTTGGAGTAGCGCAGCGCCTCGCCACAGCGCCCGTTTCGCG
>JALZFG010000225.1 GCA_030861645.1 Actinomycetota bacterium | reverse complement strand
CACCCCCGGCTCGCGCTCGCGCTCGCCGCGGCGCTCGTCGCCGGCGCGGTCGTCGGCGCGGCGTGGGCGGCTCGCCGCGTCGTCGCGTTCAAGTGGCGTGTCGCGCAGGGATTCGCGGTGATGCGGTCACGGCGCCGCTACGTCTGCGGCGTCGTCCCGTGGCAAGCGGTCGACTGGGGTCTGCGTCTCGCGACGATCTACTTCGCCCTGCGCGCCTTCGGCATCCCGGCGTCCTTCCAGACGGCGCTGCTCGTGCAGGTGACCCAGAGCCTCTCGAGTGTGTTTCCGTTCAGCCCCTCGGGCGTCGGCACCGAGCAGGCGTTGCTCCTCTTCGTGCTTGCGGGGACGGCGCCGAGCAGCGCTCTGCTCGCGTTCAGCGTCGGCATGAACGTCACCATCGTCGCCGTCAACGCGGCCCTCGGTCTCGTGGCGATCGTCGTCATGCTGGGAACGCTTCGCTGGCGGCGGCTGGTCGAGCCCGAGGCCAAGGCGCAGACGCGCCTGGCGGAGGAGACGCCCTCGGCCTCGCTGTAGCGCGCCGGTATCGTTCGCCGACTTCGGTGCCGCGCCGCTCGTTCGTCCTCCTCGCGCTCGCCGTCGTCGCGCTCGCGGCACTCGCTGCCGCGGCCGGGGCGCGGACGATTGCGGGGACAGCTCGCGGCGACGTCCTCGACGGAACGCCACGCGCGGACGTCCTTCGCGGGCTGGCGGGCGACGATGTTCTCGACGGTCGGGGCGGGCGCGACCTCGTCGCCGCCGGACGGGGGAACGATCGCGTGCAGGCGTTCGACGGCTCGGCCGACCGGATCGGGTGCGCCGCGGGGCTCGACACCGTCGCCGTCGACCGGCTCGACGCGGTGACGCGCCAATGCGAGGTCGTGAGCAGACGCATCTCGCGCGACCGCCTGCGAAACCCGGAGAGCCAGCACGCGACCGAGGTGGAGCCGCACGCGGTGGGCTACGGGGCCACGATCGTCGCCGCCTTCCAGGTCGGCCGCATGGCGTCCGGTGGGGCCGCGGCGATCGGATGGGCGACGTCGCGCGACCGCGGACGCACCTGGCGATCGGGGCTGCTGCCGGGGCTCACCGCCTCGAGCCCCGGGCGGGGCGAGTGGGAACGCGCCAGTGACCCGGTCGTGGGGTATGACGCCGAGCACGGCGCCTGGCTGGTCGCGACGTTGGTCATCACGCCGGGCCGTGGCTCCGGGCTCGCCGTGAGTCGCTCGCGGGACGGGCTTTCCTGGCGGCCGCCGGTCCTCATCGACTCGGCGAGGGGCGCGCTCGCGTTCGACAAGGACTGGGTGGTCTGCGACAACGGGAGAGCGAGTCGGTTTGCGGGACGCTGCTACCTCGCTTACAGCGACATCCGCAGGAACGCGATTGCCGTCCGGTTCTCGACGGACGGCGGCGTCTCGTGGTCTGCGCCGGTCATCCCACCCGAGCGGGAGGGCGGGCGCGGCGTCGGCGTCGTGCCGGTCGTCCGGCCGAACGGCGACGTCGTCATCCCGCACTACTACCGGGAGCAGATCGTCGCCGTCCGGTCGACGGACGGTGGCACGAGTTATGCACCTCCTGTCACTATCGGCCGCGTCTCGTTCGCGCAGCCGGAGGGGCTCCGCGCGCCGCCGCTGCCGACGGCCGCCGTCGATGGGGCCGGAACCGTCTTCGTCGTCTGGTCGGACTGCTCGTTCCGCCGCGCCTGCGTCGCCAACGACCTCGTGCTCGCGCGCTCGCGCGACGGCACTACGTGGTCACAGCCGCAGCGCGTCGCGCCGCGCGCAGCGCGTGTGCGCCCGAATTCCCTGATTCCCGCGCTTCAGGCCGATCCGACCGCCGCCGGTCGCTTGGCGCTCACGTGGTATGTCCTCGCGCGCGGCCGGCTCGGCGTTCGGGCCTCGAGCTCCGGCGACGGTGGGCGGACGTGGGCGCGGGCGACACGGCTCGACGCGAAGGCGATGCCGCTCTCGTGGCTCGCGGACGCGGGCGGAGCGATGGTGGGCGACTACATCGCGACGGTCGTGACGGGCGAGGGCCGGGCCGTCTCCGTCTTCGCCCTCGCCGGCCCTCGCGCACGGCGCCGGAACGAGGCGATCTTCGCGGCATCGCTTCCGACGGTCCGTTAGCGGCTGGCCGCCGTTGGGTACGGCGCTCGCTAAGGCACGCTGCGAGAGGATCGGGGTAGACGATGGAAGTCGCGCAGACGAGGTTCGGGTCTCTGCTGGTGGCCCTCGGTAGCGTGCTCGCACTCGCGACCGCGGCGGCGGCCGCCTCCGCAGCGACGGCCGGCGGCACCATCGCCGAGGCGGCGAGCGCTCTCCGCACGAGCCCCGTCTTCGTCGACGACCGGGCGTCCCCGACGATCTCGGAGCAGCAAGCGGCGCGCCTGCGCCGCCAGATCGAGGGAGGCCCGGCGGCGCCGCTCTACATCGCGATCCTGCCTGCGGCGGCGCTCGCGGAGGCAGGCGGCGACCCGGTCGAGGTGCTGCGCGAGCTGCGGCGGCGGGTGGGCAGGCGCGGGACGTACGCGG
>JALZFG010000246.1 GCA_030861645.1 Actinomycetota bacterium | reverse complement strand
GGTCTCGCGGAGGAGCGCGCTTCGGCCGCCGGCGTCGACCTCGCCCAGGTACGAGATGCCCGGCTCGCGCGCCCAGCTCTCGGCCTCGGCGCCAAGCGGGCCACCTCCCGCGAGCACGAGGCGAGCGCTTCCGGCCAGGCGCTGCTGGGCCGCGCGGAACGCGTCGACGAGGACGCGCACGCCCTTCGACTCCGTCAGCCGGCCGATGAAGACGATCGCCCGCGGCGACGGCGGCTCGCTCGCGGGCGCCTCGATTTCGGCGGCGAACGGCCGCACGATCGTGCCCGTTCGCCGGAGTCGCGCGCGCAGCCACGCGCTCGAGAACGCCTCGCGCGCGACGAGCGGCGTCTGCGCGCGCTTCGCAACGCGCGTGACGCGACACACCCGGCATGCGCTCGCGCGCTCCTCGCAGTACCTGCCGCCCGCCGTCGTCATGTTCGAGCGCTGGCAGAGCAGCCACACGTCGTGGTGCGTGTGGACGACGACGGCGCCGCTCATGCGCGCCGCGAGCCAGACCGAGGGCGAGAGCGCCTGCAGGTTGTGCGTGTGCACGACCCGTGGCCGCAGCCGCCGGAAGAGCGCGAGCGCCTCGAGAAAGGTCGCCGGGTTGAAGAGCGTCAGCAGGTGGAAGGCGGCGCGCCGCTGGAGCGATCGCGAGGGCCGGGACGGGTGGTAGAGCGACCGCACCCACGCGCTCAGCCGCCCCTGCTCGAAGGTCGCTTCCGGAGTCGGCGGCGACGTGGAGACGAACGCGACACGGCGCTCGCCCGCGAGCAGTCGCGCCTCTTCCCAGGCGAGTCGCTCGGCACCGCCGATCACGTCGCCTGGCGCGAACGACGACACGACGGCTAGGTCGACGCGATCGCGGCGCTCCGGCGGCATTTGTACTGTCCTTTCATGGTCACTACCGTATGCCGCGGGTGGAGGGGTCCCGAACGCCGAGAAGCGCGTTTAACAGGATGGCTCGGGAGCTGAGCGCGAGCCGGACGGGGCTCTCGCGCGACCTGCCCTCCGCGGCCGACTCCGGTCCGGCGCGCGACGCCGAGCGCACATGGGAACCGCTGGCCGGCGACCCGCTGCGGCGGCGGATGCTCGCGCTCGCCGACATCGGGGCCGGGCTCGTCGTCGCGCTCTTCCTCGGCCTCGTCGAGGGCGGGGAGACCGCCCTCTGGTCGGCGTTGTTCCTGCCCACCTGGCTGGTGCTCGCGAAGCTCTACGGCCTGTACGACCGTGACCACCGGACGCTCCGGCACCTCACCGTCGACGAGCTTCCGTCGCTTCTGCTCTGGGCGCTCACCGGAACGCTTCTCCTCGCTGGCTTCCTCCTCGTGACGCCCGGTCGCTCGCTCGGGTTCGCCGGGGCAGCCGCCGTCTGGCTCCTCGCGTGGGCAGCCGCGGCCGTGCTGCGCGCCGTCGCTCGCTTCGCATGGCGCCGAGTCACGCCGCCCGAGCGGACGCTGATCCTCGGGACGGGGCCACTCGCCGACGCGACGCGCCGCAAGCTCGAGCTGTTTCCCGATATCCACGTCGACGTCGTCGGCGAGCGCGACGGCGACTCCATTCGCGACCTCCTGGCCGCCGAGGCGCCGATCGACGGAGTCGACCGCGTCATCCTCGCCGCGCAGACGCTCGACGAGCAGCTGATCGCCGACCTCGTCCTCTTCTGTCGCGAGCACCGCGTCAAGCTGAGCGTCATCCCGCCCGCTCGAGGGATGTTCGGCACGGCCGTCCAGCTTCGGCACGTGGCCGACCTCCCGGTCGTCGAGTACAACACCTGGGACGTCTCGCGCTCGACACTGCTCCTGAAACGGACGCTCGACGTCAGCGTGTCGGCCGTCGCGCTCGTCCTCCTCGCCCCGCTCTTCGCCCTCATCGCGCTTGCGATCAGGCTCGACAGCGGCGGCCCCGCCTTCTTCTCGCAGCTTCGGGCCGGACGGAACGGCGAGCCCTTCCGCATGTACAAGTTCCGGACGATGGTTGCCGATGCCGAGCAGCAACTGCCCGGCCTCGTGGGGCCGCTCGAAGACCTCGCGGACCCGATGCTGTCCAAGCTGCCCGACGATCCCCGCGTCACGCGCGTCGGCCGCTTCCTGCGCCGCGCGAGCCTCGACGAGCTCCCACAGCTCGTCAACGTGCTCAAGGGGAACATGAGCCTCGTCGGACCGCGCCCCGAGCGTCCGGAGCTCGTCGCGCGCTACCGGCCGGAGCATCGCTTCCGGCTCGAAGTGCGCCCGGGGCTGACCGGGCCGATGCAGGTCTTCGGCCGCGGCCACTTGACGTTCGAGGAGCGCCTCGCCGTCGACCGCGACTACGTGGAAAACCTCTCCTTCGGCCGCGACTTCCGGATCCTGGCGCTCACGTTTGCGGCCGTGGTCAGCGGCCGGGGCGCGTTCTAGCCTCCTCGGCCAGGCGCGCAGTGACCTGGAGCTCGGACATCAGATTCGGGAGGTTCCGCCGTGCGGCCGCGAACGCCAGCCGGTTCCAAGCACGCTTGCCGGCGACGAAGAGCGGGTTCCGCGACCCGAAGACGAGGCACACCTCGGTCACCCCGACGAAGGCGCGCTCCACGTCGCGGAATCCCTCCTGCCGGCAGAGGAGAGCCAGCGACCGCGGCGTGAAATGGCCGACGTGATCCTCGCCCGCGAAGTCGATCGGTCTTCCGAGTGCGGCGCGGATCGGCGCGATCCGCCGCTGGAAGTCGAAGTTCGGCGTCGTCACCCAGACGACCCCGCCGGGCCGCACCGCGGTCGCGGCGAGGCGCAGCAGCGACTCGGGTGCGCGGGTGTGCGCGACGACGCACCAGAGGGTCGCGGCGTCGAACGTCCGCTCCTGTCCGCGCGGAAATGCCTGCCAGGCGCGCTCGTCGCCGAGGCGGCGCCTCGCGAATTCCGTCGCGCGCGGCGAGACGTCGAGAGAGTACGCATCCCACCCGGAGGTGCAGGCGACCTCGGCGAAGTAGCCGAGTCCGCCGCCGATGTCGAGCAGACGGCGTCCCGGCGCCTTCGCGCCGAGGAGCGCGAGCGCCGCCCGAAAGTAGGCATCCTTGGCGTCCGTCCAGAAGTGGCTCGCCCCTGCCTCGGCGTCGCTCCAGTACTCGGCGTTCCCGACGCCTCCCTCGAGGTACGCGTACCCGCAGTCGCGGCATTCGCGAAATCTCGTCTTGGCGTAGCTCGAGACCGCGATCTCGCCCCCACAGATTCGGCACTCGCGGTCGCTTGAAGCAGTCACTTCGTGAGTGAGTCGCTGAGTTCGTGCCGGGTCGTCCTGGACTGTCGCTGGCTCGGGCTCGGCGGGGCCGGGCGCGCGACCGAGCTCTTGCTCCAAGAGCTGCGGAGGGAGCCGCCACCGGGATCATGGCTTCTGTGGGGCCCGGAGCGAGTCGGCGAACTGGCGTTCCCGCGGAGCGAGGTCGAAGGTTGGTCCGGCGACCCCCGGGCGCTCGCAGGGCAGCGCGACTGGTTCCGCGTCCCGAGCGGTGACGTCACGCTGTACATGCACCAGATCCGGCCGCTCCGCCGCGGACCGTCCGTAACGCTCATCCACGACACGATTCCGCTTCGTTACGGCGGCAACGCCGCAACGCGCCTGCTCAAGAGGACATTCTTCGTGGCGGCCGCCCGCGTCTCGACGCACATCCTGACGGTCTCGCAGGTCTCGTGCTCGAGCATCGTCGCCGACCTCGGGGTGAAGCGGGAGCGAATCACGATTCTGAAGTACCCGATCGACGAGATCCGCGCCCGCCGGATCGCCGACCTCCGTCGCGAAGTCCAGCCGCGGCGACAGCTCCTGTACGTCGGACGGTTCGCCAGGCACAAGAACCTGCAGCGCCTCTGCGTCGCCTTCGGCGAGAGCGACTTTGCCCATCGGGGAGGTCGGCTCCGGTTGGTCGGCGGTACGCCCGCGGAGGCGGAGATGCTGCGGCGATGGTTGGCCGAGCGCCGAGTGACCGGCGTCGCGGTCGCGCCCGCGTGCGAGGAGAGGGAACTCGACCAGCTCTTGGCCGAGAGCTGCGCTCTCATCATGCCCTCGCTCGAGGAGGGCTACGGCATGCCCGCGTACGAGGCCGTCGCCGCGGGTTTGCCCGTGGCGGTGACGCCGACGGGAGCAATGACGGACCTCCCCGCGAACCGCTCCGTCTTCTTCGATCCGCTGGACGTCCGCGACATCCAGCGCGCAATCGATACCGTCACGCGCTTCGGACGTGCTTCGCCGCAACCCTTCACGGTCGCGCAGAACTTCCGCTCGACTGTCCTCTCTGCCATTGCTTCCGCTCTGACGTCCACCCGTTGAGCCGCTCCGCGAACCGTCGACTCGCCGACGCTCCCACCCGGGCTCGAGCAACCGAGGACTCGGCGGGCCGCGTTCTCGACATGCGTCGCTTCCTCCATCCGGCTTGCCTCGTGGCGGTCCCGCTCCTTCTCAGCTTCGTTACCTGGGCAATTCCCTGGGACAACGGAGTCCGAACGGGTTTCGCAAGAAAGGAAGTACTTACGCTTGGTGCCGCTCTCGTCCTCGCCGCATGGTACTCCCTCATTCTGCTTTCGACAGCCGTGGGATATTCGCTAGGTCGGCGGATCGCTCCTTTTGGTCTGCTCGACCGCTTTCCTGCCGGGAGGTACTACTCGTACCTCTCAGCGATCGGAGCGATCGGCGTCGTCTACGCGTACGCACGTCCTCTCGTGAAAGATCCATCCATTCTCGAGAGGGCGGTCGTAGGACAAACATTCAACGAGATTCGCGCTAACCTCGAGTACGGCGCCGGAATCCAGACGCTGCGCTATGCGACCATACTCGCCGCGGGGATCGCTTCGTGGAGGATCGTCACGAGACGACGCGCCACCGTTCTCGACGTCACGAACCTCGTTTTGCTGCTCGCCGCGGCCGCCATCGCCTCGCGGCTCTCGATCATCCTTGCGACGCTGTGCGCCGTCGTCCTCTTCGTCCAGCGGTCGGCGAGGGTTCACCTCACGCGGAGATTCGTACTCACGCTCGCCGCAGTCCCCGTTGTCCTGTTCCTCGTCATGACGCCGCTGAACTATGTACGAAATGCGAACTTCTATCGTCTCTTTTACGGCACCTCGAACCCGTTCGTGATGAACGCATACGAAATCATCGCCTACGTTGGTGCTCCCTTCCAGGTCAGCATCGGAGTTGCGAACAAGGCCGCTGACGCCCTCGGCCTACCCGCAGACGTGTCACCCACCGCGCAGCGAGCGGCCCCAGCCGTCGTGAATGGAGGATTTTCGGAAGGATTCCGCGGGTGGCTCCCCGTCACGAGGAACGGTTCGCTGGTGGTGCGAACACTGTCCAAGCCCAGGGGCGCCATCGCCCTTGGAGCCACGGCGGGCTCTGGAGTAAGCCTCGCGTACCTTCGGCCGCGCAACCTCACACGCGTCGACCCGACGCGCAGCTACGTTCTGACTGCTCTCTTTCGAAAGCTCAAAGGCCTCGCGAATGCGCACAGCATGCTGCGGATTGCGTGCTACGACTCTCGTGGCTCGCTCCTCGCGTCCGTGTATCCGAACCGGCGGCTTCCGAGAGCAGTCTTCGCTCCCCGTTCATTCGACCCCGAACACACGTGGAACCGGTACGGCGGCGTATACGACGGCGTCTTCCCTGAAGGGACGTCGTTCGTCCACCCCGAGGTCTACCTGTTCGCGGCTGCGAAGGGCGATCTCGAGGTTGCTGCCGACTCGATCTCGTGGACGTCGCGGGCTGCCTCGCCAGCATCGATCCTCGGGCCGCTCGACCGCGGCGTCCGCGGATACCTCGCGCCGACGTATGGAGGACCGATGTATGTTCAGATGGACCCATTCGAGGAGCGCTATCGCAGCTACGTCGACGTCGAAGACGAGCTCCTGACGAACTCGGCCTTCGCCGACATGTATTCCGCGGTGGGTGCAATCGCATTTCTCCTCATAGCACTCGTATCATTTGTCGCTGGCGGCGTTGCTGGTCATGCCTTCCGCTACGGGACCTACTTCGCGCTTGCGGCTGCCGCGATCCTCTACTGCTTTGCCGAGCTGTGGCGCACGTACCTCTTCAACTTCGGGGTGATTCACTTTCTCGTCCTCGTGCTCGTTGCAATTCCGATCGTCGACGTTCTCGTTACACAGAGGATCGCGCGACGCCTCCGCGCCGTCCTCAGCCGCGATTAAGAACCGCCAGCGCCGACGGGCGCCGCGGCCTCTCGCCGCCAGTAGAAGAGAGCGAGCAGGAGGAGTGTCCCCGCGATTCCGATCGTCATCCCCGCCACAGCTCCCTCGACCCCCAATGCGTCAACCAGCGCCCACCCCCCGACAATCGACGTTGCTCCGACGACATGTGCAACGAAGACTGCGTTTGTTCTCCGCCGAGCGTTCAGCCCGGCAATGAAGAGCTGGGAGACGTAGGAGAGGAAGTAGTACACGGCAAAGAGGACGACGACCGAGCCGTAGTCCTCGTACGCTTCCCCGTACACGACTCGCAGGATCGGCTGCGCGAACAGCGAGGCGAGCAGGCAGTAGGCGGCGACCGGAACGACCGTCACCGATGCTGCGCGCGCGAGGGCGGGCGTGAGCGCCGCGATGCCGCCGTGTTGGAAGACGCGCGCGAACCGGATCGGGAGGACGGTGTCGAGGAAGAGCAGAGGGACATTCAGCGGCGCGAGGATCGTTTGCGCTGCTTTGAGGACTCCCGACGCACCCGTTCCCAGAATCGCCGCGGCAACGTAGAGGTAGCTGTACGACGAGATCCAGAAGCTCGCCCGCGCGCCCAAGAGCCACTTGCCGAACTGCCAACTCCCGCGCGGAAGACCCCGACGGGGAGGAAACTCGAGGCCCGAGCGGATCTTCAAAGCGCCCGCGACTGCGGCGAGCGTCGTGGCCGCGCCCAGCGACAGGAGCGCCGCGGGGCCGGTGAGCATCTCGAGTCGCCACAGCAGAACGAGGAGCATCGCTTGCCCCACATAGCCGAGGACGTCGATCGAGAAGGCCTCGCGAAGCCGTTCCTCGGTGTACAGAACTCGGCGCGCGAACTCGAGAAGCTGCGTCCCGATCACCGCGGGGGCGAGCGCCAGGAGCAGCGAGAACGGATCCCATCCGACGGCGGCGGCAATCGCTCCGGCGAGGATGCTTCCGCTGGCCACCACGGCGGCGAAGAGCAGCTGAGCCGACGCGGCGGACGACGTATATGCCACGTACTCGCTTTCCTCCTTCGTTGCGGCCAGGACGTTGTGCGGCTGTGTAATCAGCGCCGTCTGAACCGCGTTGAGAACGAGGAGCGCGGTGTACGCGAGAACGAATTCGCCGAACGGCGACGGCCCCAGCACGCGCGCCAGCAAGATCGTCGTGGCGAATGTCGAGGCCGACAGCACCGCCTGGTCGAGCAGGCCCCAAACGTTGCCGCGGACGAGCTTCGCCAGGACCGAAGGCCGCTTTGTTCCCGGCTGGCCTGCCGTTTCCTCAGCGCGAGCGTGCAGCGCGAGCCTCATCCAACACCCCGGCCATGGCTTCGAGAAACGCAGGCCGAGAGAACGATCTGCTGCGAGCGATCAGCTCCTCGCGGTCCCATTCCCCCGCCGCGATGCGGCGAACGGCCGATCGAATGGCGGCGTGATCGAGACGTGCGAGGAGGAGTCCGTCCACGTCGCCACGAACGATGTCCCTGGCCCCGCCGCGGTCGAGAGCGATCACGGGAGTGCCAGAGCCGAGCGCCTCCACCATCGTCATCCCAAAGTCTTCCTCCGCGACGTGGATGAAGCCGGACGC
Source organism: Actinomycetota bacterium (assembly GCA_030861645.1). Taxonomy (GTDB): domain Bacteria; phylum Actinomycetota; class Thermoleophilia; order Gaiellales; family Gaiellaceae; genus JALZFG01. The sequence goes on along the minus strand of JALZFG010000246.1, from coordinate 1,661 downwards.
GCGTGCGTAGAGCTTGACCAGCTCGGAACGCTCGACCCAGCCGCGGAGCTCGACGTTCGCCGGCAACAGCGACCGGAGCGTGCGCTCGAGCGGGCCGATCCCCACCATCACGAGACGGTACGGGAGGGCCCGGAACGCCTCGACGACGAGCTCGGGGTTCTTGTACGGGACCAGTCTGTGAACCCACAGGAACAGGCCGGGATCCTTCTCCTGCTCGGGATCGAGGTCGTGGAGGTCGACAGGGGGATGGACGACGACGGCGTCGCGTCCGTAGAAGCGGCGGATTCGGGCCCGAACCGCGGAGGAATTCGCGATGTACAGGTCGGGGCGTCGCGACGCCGCGAGGTCGATCCGGCGCAGGTGCCGCGTCACGGCGCGAAGCGCGAGGCCGCTCGTGCCGCGCACGCGCTCGCGGTCGGTCTCCGGCATCCACGCGTAGCGCATCGGTGTGTGCGAGTAGCAAACGTGCAACGCGTCGGGGCGGGGTCGGACGTTGGCGGCGCAGGCGTGCGACGACGAGATGACGAGGTCGTACTCCTCGAGCGGAAGCCGGCTGAAGTACGTCGGCATGTACGGGAGGAGGTAGCGCCAGCGCCCGGGATCATGGCCGCGCTGCCGGATGCCCGGGAGCGCGGCCAGCCGCGACTCGCGGACGATCGCAGCAGCGAGGTCGGGCGGCAGGAGATCGCGCGCCGCATGGAACGTGTAGATGTCGGGGCGGTTGTCGCGAGCGAAGAGCCCGGTGCGCATGGCGTCGACCACGCGCTCCGATCCGTACAGGCCCGAGAACCAGTCGTGGACGATCGCCGTTCGCTCCGTGATCGGCGTGACCGGGGCACGCGCTTCTTCCGGCGCTGCTCTCGCGCTCTGCACGGCGAAGACGTTAGAGAGATTCGCGTGGGCGTGCCGTGTGCGCGAGCGCTTAGCAATCGGGGGCGGCCGGGCGTGCGGCCCAAGGGCCCATCGCGGCGTCGATCGCCCGGAGCAGCGGTCGCTCGCGTCTTCGCAGCCGCCGTAGACTGACCGCTCGCGATGGCGCGGCGGCGCGCGTTGATCACGGGGATCGGCGGCCAGGACGGGTCGTATCTCGCCGAGCTCCTGCTCGACCAGGACTACGAGGTCTTCGGAATCGTCCGTCGAGCCCCCTCGGAGCGATACGAGAACCTCGAGGCGATTCGCGACCGAATCGAGCTCATTCAAGCCGACCTTCTCGATCAGCTCTCGCTCATCGACGCGCTCTCGTCGTGCCGCCCGCACGAGCTCTACAACCTCGCTTCCGTCTCGTTCGTGCCCGCCTCGTGGCGTCAGCCCGTGCTCACCGCCGAGTTCGCGGCCGTCGGCGTCACGACCATCCTCGAGGCGATCCGCCTCGTCGCCCCGGTGATCCGCTTCTACCAGGCGTCCTCGAGCGAGATCTTCGGCGAGCCCGCCGAGGTGCCGCAAACGGAGGACACCCCGCTCTCGCCGCTCACGCCCTACGGCGTCGCCAAGGCGTACGGGCACTTCATCACGCGCAGCTACCGCCACCGCTACGGCCTTCACGCGTCATCGGGGATCCTCTACAACCACGAGTCGCCGCGGCGCCCGCTCGACTTCCTGCCGCGAAAAGTCGCCCACGCGGCGGCTGCGATCAGCCTCGGCCTCGAAAGCGAGCTCCGCCT
>JALZFG010000174.1 GCA_030861645.1 Actinomycetota bacterium | reverse complement strand
GCGATTTCCTGCGAACCTTGCCCTCTTCGTGGGTCCCCCCGCCCGCTCTCACTGCATCCACGGGAGTCCGTGGAGATCCACTATTTGCGGCGCGCACTGGCGCACGAGCTATCGCGCTGCCGCAATTCGCCTGCGAGTCCGCTGCACGGAACGGCGCGGTCCGCTCGCCTGCTTAGATCACCGGATGGATCTGGTCGGCCGGAACGCCCTCGTCACGGGCGTGAGCCGTCGTGCCGGCATTGGTTTTGCCGTCGCGCGGCGGCTGCTCGATGCCGGAGCTTCCGTGTTCGTGCAGGGCTGGACGCGACACGACGCCGCTCAGCCGTGGGGTGCGGAGCCGGGCGGGACGGAAGCGGTCGCGCGCGAGCTTCAGGTTCCCTTCCGTGAGCTGAACTTCAGCGACGGCGCGGCGCCGGCCCAGCTCGTTGCCGCCGCACGCGACGAGTTGGGCCCCCTCGACATACTGATCGTGAACCACGCGCGCAGCGGTCTCGGTCGTCTCGGCGCGCTCGCGGCAGAAGAGATCGACGCCTTCCTGCACGAGAACGTCCGCGCTTCCCTTCTGCTCGTCAAGGAGTTCGCCACGCAACACGACGACTCGCGGAGCGGCGGCCGGGTCATCCTGTTCACCTCTGGTCAGCACCTCGCGCCGATGAGCGGCGAGGTCGCCTACGCCGTTTCCAAAGGCGCGCTCCACCAGGCAACCCGGACGCTCGCCGACGAACTGGCGGATCGCGGGATTACCGTCAACACCGTCAACCCCGGACCGACCGACACCGGCTCAGGCCTCGCCGACCATGACCCGCGGCGCGTGATGCCGCTTGGGCGCTGGGGCGAGCCTGACGACGCCGCGCGGCTCGTCGCGTGGCTCTGCACTGACGACGCTCGCTGGATTACGGGTCAGGTGATCGACTCCGAGGGCGGCTTCCGGCGCTGGGCCTAGAGAGCGGAACGAGACGGCCTTCTACCGGGCATCGTCGTGGGCGCTCTGCATGGATCGCGGCGAGCTCCTGCCCCTCGCGAAGACGAGGCGCTCTCGGCCGTGCCTCCGCCTGATCGCCAGTCGGGGCGCGAGGCGGCCGCCACCGTGCTCGTCGACGCGCGAAACGTCCTCCGCTCCACCTGGCCGAACATGCGGGAGCAGGAGGTCGTCGACGGCTGTCGGACCTGGGCGAAGGCAAACGGGACGCGCGCCGTCGTCGTCTTCGATGGGAGCGCGCCGGGCGGCATGCGCGGAGAGCGAGCAATCGACGATCACTGCGTGGTCGTCGGGACGGGAAGCGAGAGCGCCGACGCGTGGATCGAGCGAGCGGCTGCCGAGTTGCGGGCGCAGGGGTACGCCTACTGGCTCGTCACGTCCGACCGGGAGCTGCGGGCCGCCGCTGGGAGCGCGGCCGAGCGGACGATCGGCGGGGGGACCTTCGCCCGTGTGCTTCGCTCGCTGCAGAAGTAGAGGCACGAACGACGCGCGCGTGCATGCGCTGCCGAGCGCGAATTCGCTCGCTCTATCCTCACGGCCGTGCTGGAAGCTGAAGCCTCCATCCGGATCGGCGACGAGGAATTTCGCCACTCTGGGCGTCCCCACGCCGTCGGCATCGTCAATCTCTCACCGGAGTCTCCGAACGCCGACTCGGTTGCCGTGACGCCCGCGGACGCTGTCGCCCGCGCGCGCTGGCTCGCGGCGCGAGGCGCGCGCGTCATCGACGTCGGCGCCCGCTCCTCGAGCTACAAGGTTCCCGACGTCTCGTGGCGCGTCGAGGCTGCCCGCCTCGTGCCGGCCGTCGAGCTGCTCAAGGAAGAAGGGTTCCTCGTCTCCATCGATACGTGGAGCGCGCGCGTCGCGCGCGCCGGAGCGAGCGCGGGCGCGGACATGATCAACGACTCCGACGGCTTCCAAGATCCCGACATGATCGACGTCGTCGGCGAGTCCGGCCTGCCCGTCGTGATCCCGTTCCTGAACGGTCCGAACCCCCGCGACCACCATCCGATCCGCATGGCCGATCCCGTCGCAGCGATGCTCGCCTGGTTCGAGTCGGCGCTCGAGCGAGCCGAGCACGCCGGCGTGACGGACGTCCTGCTCGACCCCGGCGTCGGCTACCAGCAGCGGGGTGCGACCGAGGCGAAGCGCGTGCGGCTGCAGCGGCGCGTCTTCTCGGAGCTCCAACGGCTGCGCTCCCTGGGCCGACCGCTGTTCGCCGCCGTGATGAGGAAGGCCACGCGCGCGCTGACCGTCGAGCTCGCCGCCGCCGCGATCACGAGCGGGGTCGACTTCCTGCGCGCGCACGACCCGGAGGTCATCTGGGAGGCCGTCGCCGAGGCGTCGGCCGCGCAGCCGAGCAGCAGCGTTCGCCGGCAGTAGGATCGGCACGCGTGTCCGGACGACGCGCCCGCCGTCGGCGCCTTCCACGCGAAGCGCTTCGGATCGCGTTCGCCCTCGGCGCGCTCTTCCTGGCGGTGCATCTCGTGCTGCCGCAGGTGGCGGGGCTCGAGGCGACCGCGGAGGCCCTTTCGCACGCGACGTGGTGGCTTCCGGCACTCGCCCTCGCACTTGAGGCGGGCAGCTTCTGGAGCTATGGCGAGCTCGAGCTCGTCGTCCTGCGGGAGGGTGGCGCGCGGCCCTCGCGCGGGCTCATCCAGCGCACGACGATCGCCGGCTCCTCGCTGGGGAAGACCCTGCCCGGGGGGAACACGGCCGCTACGGCCGTTGTGATCGGCGCGCTCCACCGGCAGGGACTTCCAGCCGCCCCGACGACGTCCGCCCTCGCCGCAAGCGGGATCATGTCCTGGGCGATCCTCGCCCTCCTCCTTCCGGTGGGCGCCGTCCTCGCGCTTGTCGCGGGACGGACG
>JALZFG010000145.1 GCA_030861645.1 Actinomycetota bacterium | reverse complement strand
GCCGTGCGCAGCCACAGGCGCAGCGCGGGAACGACCTCGAGGTCGAGGTGAACCTCTCGTTCCAGGACGCGCTCCGGGGAGTCGAGACGAAGATCCCGGTCGAGGCGGACACCGTCTGCGCGGAGTGCGGGGGCTCCGGCGCGCGCCCGGGCACGACTCCGGTCGTGTGTCCGGAGTGCCGCGGGCGTGGCGTCTTGGCCGAGAGCCAGGGCCTCTTCGCGATCTCCCAGCCGTGTCCACGCTGCCGCGGAAACGGGACGATCATCGAGGATCCCTGCCCGCGGTGCCACGGGACGGGCCGCGAGCGCCGCACGAGGCGCTACACGGTGAAGATCCCCGCCGGGGTCAAGGACGGCAGCCGCGTACGGCTGAAGGGCAAGGGCGAGCCGGGCATCGGCGGGGGCCCCGCCGGCGATCTCTACGTCGTGACCCGCGTCGCGGAGTCACCCGTCTTCAAGCGCCGCGGGGACGCCGACCTCGTCGTCGACGTGCCGGTGACGTTCGCCGAGGCGGCGCTCGGCGCGGCGATCGAGGTGCCGACCCCGGACGCCGGTCCAGTGACGCTCAAGATCAAGCCCGGAACGCAGGACGGAACGCTCCTGCGCGTTCGCGGTCGTGGCGCACCCAGGGTGAAAGGTGAGGGGCGCGGCGACTTGCTTGCCCGGGTGAAGGTGGCGGTCCCGACCACGGTGACGAAGGCCGAGCGCGAGGCGATCGAGAACTTGCGAAAGGTCTCGCGGCAGAACCCGCGGGAGGGGATACTCGCGTGACCGATCGAAACTGCTGCCGCATTCTCCAGCGCGGATCTGACCGCGAGCGACGCGATGCAGGGACGTAATCGACCGGAGCAGAAACGGAAATGATCGACGACAGCCCGCGCTACATGATCTCGGTCGCCGCCGACCTCGTCGGCATGCACCCCCAGACGCTTCGCATCTACGAGCAGAAGGGCCTGGTGCGGCCGAAGCGGACGCCCGGCAACACGCGCCTGTACTCCGAGCGCGACGTGCACAGGCTGCGGACGATCCAGCGGCTCACCGAGCTCGGGCTCAACCTCGCCGGCGTCGAGAGGGTGCTCGAGCTCGAGGACGAGCTGCGCCGGGTGAAGGCGCGGCTCGAGCGCATGGAGCGGCGAATGCAGGAGGAGATCGAACGGGTGCACAAGCAGTACCGGCGCGATCTCGTCCCGTATTCGCAGTCCAACGCACTACTACCGACGAGAGAGACAAGGAGATCATGGACTTCAACAAACTGACACTCAAGTCGCAGGAGGCTGTCGCCGCGGCGCAGGAGCTCGCGCGCCGGAACGGCAACCCGGAGCTCTACCCCGAGCACCTCCTGCTCGCCCTCCTCGACCAGGAGCTGCCGCAGACACTGGTCGAGCGGAGCGGCGTGACTCCGGCGGCGCTGCGTGCGGAGGCGGAGGAGCGGCTCGCGGGGAAGCCCCGCGTCGGCGCCGGCGCGCAGCAGCAGCCGGGCGTCTCGGCGGCGTTCTCGCGCGTTCTCGACGCGGCCTTCGAGGAGGCGCGCAAGCTCGAGGACGACTACGTCTCGACCGAGCATCTTCTGCTGGCGCTCGACGTGCTGCCGCGCGACGCGCTCCTCGCCGCGCTCAAGGACGTGCGCGGCGGTCAGAGGGTCGCCTCGCAGGATCCCGAAGGGACCTACCAGGCGCTCGAGAAGTTCGGCCGCGATCTCACGGAGCTCGCGGAGCGCGGCAAGCTCGACCCGGTCATCGGCCGCGACGAGGAGATCCGGCGGGTGATCCAAGTGCTGTCGCGCCGCACGAAGAACAATCCGGTTCTGATCGGCGATCCGGGCGTCGGCAAGACGGCGATCGCCGAGGGTCTCGCCCAGCGAATTGTCGCCGGCGATGTGCCCGAAGGCCTGAAGGGCAAGCGCGTGTGGGCACTCGACATCGGCGCTCTGCTCGCCGGCTCGAAGTACCGCGGGGAGTTCGAGGAGCGGCTCAAGGCCGTCCTGAACGAGATCAAGGGCTCGGAGGGCGAGATCGTCCTGTTTATCGACGAGCTGCACACGATCGTGGGCGCCGGCGCGGCCGAGGGGGCGGTGGACGCGGCGAACATGCTGAAGCCGATGCTGGCGCGGGGCGAGCTGCGCGCCATCGGCGCGACGACGCTCGACGAGTACCGCAAGCACATCGAGAAGGACGCCGCGCTCGAGCGCCGCTTTCAGCCGGTCTTCGTCGGCGAGCCATCGGTTGCGGACACGATCGCCATCCTGCGCGGGCTCAAGGAGCGCTACGAGGCGCACCACGGCGTCCGCATCCGCGACGCCGCTCTCGTCGCCGCGGCCGTCCTCTCCGACCGGTACATCTCCGACCGCTTCCTGCCGGACAAGGCGATCGACCTCGTCGACGAGGCCGCCTCGCGCCTGCGCATGGAGATCGACTCGTCGCCGCTCGAGCTCGACGAGGCCGAGCGGCGCGTGCGCCAGCTCGAGATCGAGCTCGCGGCGATGGGGAAGGAGTCGCCTGAGG
>JALZFG010000132.1 GCA_030861645.1 Actinomycetota bacterium | reverse complement strand
GACGCCCGCTGCATTCGGCGAGCGTCCAACCGGTCGCGGCGGGAATCCGGATCTCGCGACCGGCCGCATCGACGGGAAACGGGGCCGGTGCGCGGCGCGGGAAGGGAGGACGACGAAGCCCGCGCGCTCCGCGACCATGCGGCAGGCGTTGACGCGCGAGACGCGGCCGAACCAGATCTCGCGCAGGATCGCGTCCTTCAGGACGAGGTCGAAGTCTAGGTAGTCTCACGACTCCCGGAATGGCCGAGACCGACGCGCTCCACGCGCAGGCCGCCGCCGAGCACGCGGACGCCGCGCCCGCCGTCTCCGTCGTCGTTACCGTCTTCAACGAGGCGGGCAACCTCGAGGAGCTCTACAGCCGCACCGTCGCGACGCTCGAAGCGAGCGGTCGCCCCTTCGAGCTGATCTTCGTCGACGACGGCTCGCGGGACGAGACGTGGGCGACGCTCACGCGGCTGCACGAGCGCGATCACCGCGTCCGCGTCGTTCGCTTTCGCCGCAACTTCGGCCAGCACCCCGCGATGCACGCCGGCCTGTCCCGCGCTCGCGGCGACGTGGTCGTGACGATGGACGGTGATCTCCAGAACGCCCCGGAGGACATCCCGCGGCTCGTCGAGGCCGTCGAGTCCGGGATCGACGTGGCAAGCGGTCGCCGCGCGGCCCGCCACGACTCCTGGGGCCGCACGCTCCCCTCGCGGCTCATTAACGGCATGCTTCGACGCTTCACGGGCGTGGCGATCTCGGACTTCGGCTGCGCCTTCAACGCGTACCGCCGCTCCGTCGTCGAGCCGATGCTCGGCGTGATCGGAAAGCAGAAGTTCACGAAGGCGCTCGTCCTCTCCGGCGGCGCGAGCGTCGTCGAGGTCGACGTCGCGCACGCGCCGCGCCGGGGGCGTTCCCGCTACTCGCCGCTTCGCCTGACGCGTCTGGCGCTGCACGTCCTCGCCGGCTTCTGGCCCCAGCCGATCCAGTGGATCGGGGTCGCGCTCGGCGTGCTCTGCACGGTCGTCGCGACCGCGCTCGGCGTCTACGGCGTCGTCTACTGGATCGACCGGGCGAACTTCCCCGGCCCGTTGTTCGGGGGCGTCGCCGTCCTGTTCGTGCTCGGGATCCAGGGGTTCATCCTCGCCCTCGTCGGCGAGTACCTCGGCAGAATCCAGCGCGACGTGGAGGGGCACCCGCTGTACACGATCGAGAGCGAGCTCGGTTCTCTCGGCGCCGTGGAGAAGAGCTCGCGGAGCTGACGCGCGGCATGAGCGGTGCGAGCGCGTCGTCGCCCGCCCTCCGACGCCGGCGCAGGGTGCGCGTCCTGGTGACCGGGGGAGCGGGGTTCATCTCCTCGAACGTCATCCACCACCTGCTCCGCGCGACGCCGTACGAGGTCGTCTCGCTCGATGCGCTGACCTACGCGGGCAATCTGGAGAACCTCGCGGAGGTGATGTCGCACGAGCGGCTCTCCTTCGTGCAGGGAGACATCCGCGACGCCGAGCTCGTCCGCGAGGTCGTGGCGGGGGTGGACGTGATCGTGAACGCGGCGGCGGAGTCGCACGTCCAGAAATCGATCGCGGAGGGAGCGTCCGAGTTCGTTACGACGAACGTGGAGGGGACGCAGATCCTGCTCGACGCTATCCGCCACGCTCCCGTCGACCGCTTCATCCTGATCTCGTCGAGCGAGGTCTACGGAACGGCGCAGTACGCGCCGATGGACGAGCGGCATCCGCTCGACCCCCGCAGCCCCTACGCGGCGACGAAGGCGGGCGGCGACAGGCTCGCGTACAGCTACTTCGTCACGTACGGCTTGCCGATCGTGATCCTGCGGCCGTTCAATAACTACGGGCCCCGCCAGCATCCGGAGAAGGTGATCCCGCGCTTCATCACGCAGGCGCTCCGGGACGAGCCGCTCACGATCCACGGCGACGGGCACGCGAGCCGCGACTGGCTGTACGTCGACGACGACGCGGAGGCGATGGCAGCGGCGATCGAGGCCGACCTCGACGACCTCGCCGGTGAGGTCGTGAACGTGGCGACAGGCGTCGATCTCTCCGTTGCCGCGATCGCCGACCTCGTCCTCGGTGCGCTCGGCAAGCCCCGCGCCCTGAAGCTCAACGTGCCCGAACGGCCGGGACAAGTCGACCGGCACGTCGGCTCGACCGAGAAGGCATGGCGGCTGCTCGGTTGGCGCGCGCGCACGTCCTTCGAGGACGGCCTCGAGCGCACGATCGAGTGGTACCGGAACAACGAGGCGTGGTGGCGGGGTATCGACCGAACGGACGTCCGCGCCTTCTCGTCCTAGGAGCGGGCCCCGCCCAGCTCGGCTTGCTCGAGGCCGCGCGCCGCCGCGACCTCTTCGTGATCGCCGTCGACCGCAATCCGCGCGCCCCCGGCTTCCGCTACGCCGACCGGCGCGCGATCGTCTCCGTCGAGGACGAGCGCGGCGTCCAGCGGCTCGCCGTCGCCGAGGACGTGCACGGTCTCATTGCCCCGGGCATCGATTGGCCCGTCGCCGTTGCGGCTCGTATCGCCGAGCGACTCGGGCTCCGGCATCCGATCGACTCGCGCACGGCCGTGCTC
>JALZFG010000070.1 GCA_030861645.1 Actinomycetota bacterium | reverse complement strand
ACAGGCCGAGGGCTGCGGCGCCGGATTTCATCGCGCGCAGCAGCCTCGTCAACAGACGATTGCTCGCCTATCGATCAATCGTCTAGGCGGCAGGCGCCGCGGTAACCTCGTCCGCCTCCTCGAAGCGCTCGTGGCGCAGGACCACGAAGGCGAGCAGTGCAGCGATCGCCATCACGATGCCGCCCACGTAGTAGGCCCACGTGATCCCGGAGACGGCCGCGTCGCGCACCCCGTCCAGCATTTCCCCGCGGTCAGCGGCAGGAATTGCCTGCGCGGCTGCGCGTTGGTCGGCCGCGTCCTGCGCGAGCACGTTCTCGATCCTCGCAACGAGCGTCGCCGGCGCCCCGAGGCCGGCGAGGAAGTCGTCGAGCTTCGAGTGCTGGACATTGGCGACGATGGTGCCCATGATCGCGAGGCCAACGGTTCCCCCGACCTGGCGCACGGTCTGCACCACCCCTGACGCCTGGCCCCGTAGCGCGCGCGGCGCGGTGTTCATGGCGTCCGTGTTGGCCGGCCCCATGACGAGGCCGATCCCGATTCCCATCACGACGTAGCCCGGCACGAGCCACGGGTAGCTGAGCCGGTCGAGAAGGGCGCCACACCAGATCAAGCTGGCGGCGACAAGGGCCGAGCCAGACCCGACGAGCAGCCGCGGCCCGAGGCGGTCGTAGACGCGCCCCGCGCGAGGCGCGACGACGAGGAGCGGGAGGGTGAGGGCGAGGAGCGAGAGACCCGCCTCGATCGCGCTGAAGTCGAGGACGTCCTGGACGTAGATCGCGCCGAAGACGGTCAGGCCTATCAGCCCGAACTGGATGCAGAACAGCGTGGCGTTGTCGGCCGCGAAGTTCCGGTCGCGAAAGAGACGGAGCTCGACGAGCGGCTGGCGCACGCGCGGCTCGAGAAGGAGGAAGAGCGCGAGCAGAATGCCGCCCGCGAGCAGAAGCCCCCACGTAAGCGGGTCGCCCCATCCCCACACGGGCGACTGCATCAGGGCGAGCACGACCGCGACCAGACCGAGGACGAGCGCGACGAGGCCGGCGACATCGAGCCGCTGGCCCCCGGGGACGCGCCCGTCGGGCCGAGCCGCGAGCGTGGTCAGCACGGTGACGATCGCGACCGGGACGTTGACCCAGAACACGGCCCGCCAGGTCCATTCGGTGAGCACGCCGCCAACGAGCGGCCCGAGCGAGAGGAAGATCATCGAGACCCCGGCGTAGATCCCCATCGCTCGACCGCGTGTCTCGATCGGGAAGGCGTTGACGACGAGCGCGGCCGAGGCCGGGATCATGAGCGCCGCGCCGACGCCCTGGACCCCCCGCGCGACGAGGATCCACGTGTCGTCGACGGCCAGGCCGACAAGCGCCGAGGCGGCCGCGAAGACGACGACGCCGAGCAGGAAGATCTTCACGCGATCGACCATGTCGGACAGCCGCCCGCCGACTGCGACGAGCGCGGCGATCGCGAGCAGGTACGCGTTCACGACCCACTGGAGCTCGGTCTGGGAGAGATCCAGGTCCCCCTGGATCGAGGGGAGCGCGACGCTGACGACCGTCTGGTCGAGCAGGATCATCGACAGCGAGCCCGTCATCGCCATGAGGACCCACCAGCTGCGGTTTGCGTCCGAGACGCGGAGAGCCATCGCCCGCTCCTCCAGCTCGCGGCGCGCTCGACGCTAGCACCCCCGCCACGGGATGTCGACCGCCGATCGCCGGCCGGGGCGAATAGGCTTGCGCGGGTGAGCGTCGCCGTCGAGCGCACGACGTGGGTCGGGCAATCGCTGCAGCGTCTCGAAGACGACGCGCTGCTGCGCGGCGAGGGGAAGTTCCTCGACGACCTCGCCCCCGTCACGAATGCGCACCACGCGGCCGTCTTGCGCTCGCAGCTCGCTCACGCGCGGATCACGCGACTCGACGCCTCCGCGGCCCTCGAGCTCCCCGGCGTCGTCGGCGTCCTGACCGGCGCGGACGTCGCGGCGATGTCGCGTCCCTTCGCCGCCGGCGCTGACACGGCCGTCCCGTACCGTGCGGCCGCGCACGACGTGGCGCGGTACGTCGGCGAGCCTCTCGCCGTCGTGGTCGCCAAGGATCGCTACATCGCCGAGGATGCGCTCGAGCTGATCCAGGTCGACTACGAGCCGCTCGACGCCGTCCTCGACGCGTCCGCGGCGGCGGCGACGGAGAGCCTCGTCTCCGACCGCTCCTTCCGCTACGGCGACCCTGACGGCGCCTTCGCCGCGGCCGACCTCGTCGTGCGCGAGCGCTTCGTCTTCCCGCGCTGGGCGTGTAACCCCCTCGAGTGCTACTGCGTCGTCGCGGACTGGGACGACGCGGCGGGGGCGCTCACGGCCTGGGCGAACTTCCAGGGCCCCTTCACGCTCCATAGCGTCGCCGCCGCCGCGCTCGGGCTCCCGGGCGCGAAGCTGCGGCTGATCACGCCGCCCGACAGCGGCGGCAGCTTCGGGATCAAGGCGGCGGTCTACGTCTACGTCGTCCTGATGGGGCTCGCCTCGCGCAAGCTCGGGGTCCCCGTCCGCTGGACCGAGGATCGGCTCGAGCACCTGGCGGCGAGCTCGGCGTCGACCGAGCGAACGACCGGCGTCGAGGCGGCGTTCTCCCGAGACGGTGAGCTGCTGGCGCTCCGCTACGACGCGATCGAGGACGTCGGCGCGTACCTCCGCGCGCCGGAGCCGGCGACGCTCTACCGGATGCACGGGTCGCTCGGCGGCGCCTATCGCGTCCCGAACATCGCCGTCCGCAACCGGGTCGTCCTCACGAACCGCTGCCCGTCGGGACTGAACCGCGGCTTCGGCGGGCCACAGCTCTACTTCGCGCTCGAGCGGACGATGGCGATCGCGGCGCGCCGACTGGGGCTCGACCCCGTCGAGCTCGCGCGGCGGAACCTCATCGGCGCCGACGAGTTCCCCTACCGCACCGCCTCCGGCGGGCTCTACGACTCGGGCGACTACGAGACCTGCCTCGACGAGCTACTGGAGCTCGCCCGCTACGACGAGTGGCGCGCCGAGCAGGAGGAGGCGCGCGCCCAGGGCCGCCTCGTCGGGATCGGGCTCGCGTGCGTCGTCGAGCCCTCGATCTCGAACATGGGGTACATCACCCTCGCCCAGACCTCGGACGAGCGATCGCGTGCGCTCCCGAAATCCGGCAACGCGGAGGGCGCCACGGTGGCGGTCACTCCGCTCGCCGGCATCACCGTCCGCCTCGGGACGACGCCGCAGGGACAGGGCCACCGCACCGTCGCCGCGCAGGTCGTCGCCGACGCGCTCGGCGTCGGCCCGCAAGACGTCGAGGTGGTGACGGACATGGACACCTCGACGAGCGCGTGGACCGTCGCCTCGGGCAACTACTCGTCGCGCTTCTCGGGAGTCGGGGCGGGCGCGGTGCAGAAAGCGGCCGAGCGGATTGCCGCGAAGCTCCGCGCGATCGCGGCGCACGAGCTCGAGTGCTCACCGGACGAGGTCGAGCTGCGCGACGGCAACGCCGCCCACATCGACGACCCGGAACGCTCCACCTCCCTACGGCGCCTTGCCGGGGTCGTCCACTGGAACCCCGAGTCGCTCCCGCCGGGGATCGGACCCGGGCTGCACGAGACCGCGTTCGACGCCGCGCCCAACCTCGCGCCGCCGGACGACGAGGATCGCGTCGCCTCGTCGGGCGCGCACGGGTTCCTCGCCGACCTGGCCGTGGTCGAGGTCGAGCGGACGACGGGGCAGGTGCGCGTCGTGGACTACGTCACGGTGCACGACGCCGGCCGGCTGCTCAACCCGCTCCTCGTCGAGGGGCAGGTACGCGGCGGCTTCGCCCACGGCGCTGGCGCCGCCCTGTTCGAGCGGGTGGTCTACGACGAGGACGGGAACCTCCTGACCGGCACGTTCATGGACTACCTCTGCCCAACGGCGCCCGACCTGCCTCGAGCGACGATCGGCCATCGCGAGACCCCCTCGCCCTTCACGACGCTCGGGGCGAAGAGGCTCGGCGAGGGGACGACGATGAGCGCTCCCGCCGCGATCGCGAACGCCGTCGCCGATGCTCTCGGCGTCGAGGCGGTCGAGCTTCCGCTCACGCCCGCGCGTGTTTGGGAGCTCATGCGGTGAAACCGCCGCCGGTCGTCTACCACCGCCCGGAATCGCTCGACGAGGCGCTCGACGTCCTTCGCGAGCACGGCGACGAGGCGAAGCCGCTCGCGGGTGGCCAGAGCCTCGTGCCGCTGCTCAACCTCCGGATGGCGCGCCCGGCAGCCCTCATCGACCTGAACCGGCTCGACGGTCTCGACCGGATCGACGAGGCGAACGGCGCTATCCGCGCCGGCGCCGTCGTGCGCCAGGCCGCGTTCGAGGCCTCGCCGCTCGTCCCGCCGCGCCTCCCGCTCGTCTCCGAGTGCCTGCCCTTCGTCGGCCACGTCGTCACACGCAACCGTGGGACGGTTGGCGGCTCGATCGCGCACGCCGACGCGAGCGGTGAGCTCCCGCTCGCGCTCGTCGCGCTCGGCGGCTCCGTGGTCGCGGCGTCCCGGCAGGGAAGGCGGACGATTCACGCGGACGAGTTCTTCGTCACCCACTTCACGACCGCGCTCCGGCCGGACGAGCTCCTCGTCGAGACGGTCTGGCCCGCCGCTCGACCCGGTAGCGGGTACGCCTTCGAGGAGCTCGCGCAGCGCGCCGGCGACTACGCGCTCTCGATGGCAGCCTCCGTCCTCGAGATCGACGACGGGCGCGTGCGCCACGCCCGCGTCGCCGTCGCGTCGGTCACCGAGCGCCCAACGGTTCTCGCCGAGGCCTCCGCGCTGCTGACGGGACGCGCCGTGGATGCAGAAGCGGCGCGCGCGGCGGGCTCC
>JALZFG010000067.1 GCA_030861645.1 Actinomycetota bacterium | reverse complement strand
GCCTGGCCCCGGGACGCGTCCGCAACAGGCACCTGAGCCGGCGCCGGCTCCGCGCGCGGCTGTTCCTCCGGCGGCTGCTGGACGCCGTCCGCGCCGATCACGACGAGCACCGTCCCGACGGGGACGACCTCGCCCTCCGCGACGAGGATGCGGCTCACCTTCCCAGCCGCCGGCGACGGGATCTCGACCGTCGTCTTGTCCGTCTGGATCTCGACGAGCGGCTGGTCTTCGGCAATGTCGTCGCCTTCGGTAACGAGCCAGCGCGCGATCTCGCCTTCCGTCAGCCCCTCGCCCAGATCGGGCAGCTTGAACTCGTAGGCCATCAGCACCGTCCAGTTGGTCGAACGCCGTTGATCAGCTCTCTCTCCGGGCGAGTCGCAGCACGACCATGAGCCCGATCCAGAGCGCGGCTGCGATCGCCAGCGTCGCGACCGTGCGCGCGGTGGCCTCGGCGACGCGATTCACCACGAGGACGAGGGCGATCGCGACGGCGGCGAGCGTGGCGAGGGAGAGGAGCACGCGCGGGTCGCGGTACGGCGACACGACGATCAGAACGTCAGCAGCGTGCGCGCGGCGTCCACGACGCGCTCGACTGACGGCAGGTAGGCGTCCTCGACCTTCCAGTACGGGAACGGGACGTCGTAGCCGGTTACGCGGATCACGGGACCCCGGAGGTCGAGCATCGCCTTCTCGGCGAGCACGGCCGCGACCTCGGCCGCGTACCCGCACGTACGCGGCGCCTCTTGGACGATCACGACGCGCCCCGTTTTCGCGGCCGAGGCGAGGAGCGAATCCTCGTCGAGCGGCTTCAGCGTCCGCAGGTCGAGCACCTCGACGCTCGCCTCGTGGACGAGCTCGTCCGCGGCGCGCTCGCACAAGGGGATCATCGAGCCGTAGCCGACCAGGGTGATGTCTCCTCCCTCCCGCGCGACCCGGGCCTCGCCCAGCGGCACGACGTGCTCGCCCGCCGGCACCTCGCCCCGCATCGTCCGGTAGTGCAGCTTCGGCTCGAGCACGATCACGGGGTCGGGCGACCGAACCGCCGCCGCGAGCAGTCCCTTCGCGTCCGCCGGGGTCGAGGGGATCGCGACCTTCACGCCGGGCGTGTGGGCGTAGTACGCCTCCGGAGAGTCCTCGTGGAGCTCGGGCGCCTTGACGCCGCCGCCGTACGGCATGCGGACCGTGACCGGAAACTGCATCATCGCGCGGGCCCGCCAGCGGTAGCGCCCGACGTGCGTGATCAACTGGTCGAGCGAGGGGTAGCTGAAGGCGTCGTACTGCATCTCGCAGACGGGCCGGAAACCGGCCATGCAGAGGCCGACGGCTGTCCCCATGATCCCCGCCTCGGCGAGCGGAGTGTCGACACAGCGGTCCGGGCCGAAGCGGTCGCGTAGCCCCGCCGTCGCGCGGAAGACGCCGCCGGCGCGGCCGACGTCCTCGCCCATCACCATCACGGAGTCATCGCGCTCGAGCTCGACGTGGAGGGCGTCGTTGATCGCTTCCACGAGCGTCAGCTCAGGCACACGCGCCTCCGCGCTCGTCCTGAGCGACCGAACTCCCGCACGATCCTCCTGCTGACGGCGCCCCTGCGCAGCTCGGCGAGCACTCGGCCGTCGCCAGCCGCTCGGCTGTTCTCTTCGCGCTCAACGAGCTCTCGCTTGGAGGATCCGCCGAAGCTCCGCGAGATCGTCGTTAAACGAGGGCGGCGGCTCGGCGTACGCGTACTCGAAGATGAGCGAGAGGTCGGGCTCGGGGTCGGCCTCGACCTGCGCGATGCCCTCGCGCATCGCCTGCTCCGCCTCCGAGCGGACCGACGCTGCCATCTCGTCCGTCAGCAGGCCCGCGCGTCGCAGGTACGCCTCGTAGCGGCCGACGCACTCCCGCCGTCGTTCCTCCTCCACGCGCTCGAGGTCGATGTACGCGCGCGGGTCGTCCGCCGTCGCGTGCGGCGCCGAGCGGTAGCTGACCGCCTCGATGAAGGTCGGGCCGTCGCCGGCGCGCGCCCGAGCGACCGCCTCCCGCGTCGCCTCGAACACCGCGAGGACGTCGAGCCCGTCGACGCGAACGCCAGGCATCCCGTAGCCGGCAGCCTTGTCGACGAGCGCCTCCGCTTTCGTCTGCGCCTCCAGCGGCGTCGAGATCGCCCAGTGGTTGTTGTTGCAGAAGAGGACGAGCGGCGCTCCCATGACTGCCGCGAAGTTCGCGCCCTCGTGGAACGACCCCTCGGAGGTGGCGCCGTCGCCGAAGTAGACGATGGCGCAGGCGTCTTCGCCCCGCAGCTTCTTTCCCCACGCGAGCCCGGCCGCGTGTGGAACGTGCGTCCCGATCGGGACGCAAATGGAGGCGACGTTGTACTCGAGCGGGTTCCAGTAGCCGGCCGGATGGCCGCGCC
>JALZFG010000053.1 GCA_030861645.1 Actinomycetota bacterium | reverse complement strand
TCACAGGACAGGGACGCGTGAGGAGTGGCTCGCCGCCCGGCTCGAGCTGCTCGACGCGGAGAAGGAGCTGACGCGGCGCAGTGACGAGCTGGCGCGCCGGCGGCGAGAGCTCCCGTGTTCGGCCCCGAGTACACCGCGGAGTGTCCCTTCTGCTCGCCGATCGCGGACGGCTTCAACGGGTTCGTCGTCCACCTGGCCAACGATGACGTGATGCTCTCGGCCGTCTCGCGGGCGCCGCTCGAGAAGCTGCAGGCATACAAGCAGCGCATGGGCTCGAGCTTCCTCTGGGCCTCGTCGTTTGGAAGCGACTTCAACGACGACTTCGCCGTCTCGTTCTCGGAGGACCAGCAGCTCCACGGAGGTGCGGAGTACAACTTCCGGAAGTCTCCGGCGGAGGCCTGGAAGCGGATCCTGGAAGCCAAGGAGGGCCCGTCGCCGAGAACGCAGCCGCGTCCGGGACGGATCCAGCCTCGTACCTGCGGGAGGCGCCGGGGATGAGCGCGTTCGCGCTTGAGGACGGCGCCGTGACCGCACCTACTCGGCCTACGCGCGCGGGCTCGACGCGCTGTGGGGCATGTACCAGTGGCTCGACCGCACGCCGCTCGGGCGGAACGAGAACGGAATCTGGTTCCGCCGCGGCGACGAATATGACCGCGACTGAGGTGGAGCTGCAGTCCTAAAGAGCTGCGGGCCCGTCCTTCACGTCTTGGTGCGGAAGTGGAGGTAAACCGCTCCATTGCGGAAACGGCGTTCGGCGAGCAGCTCGAGCTGCACGCGAACGTCTCTGGGCAGGGACGGCTTGCCGCCTCCCACCACCACCGGCGCGACGAACAGGTGCAGCTCATCGACCAGGCCGGCTTCGAAGGCGCGGGCGGCGAGCGTGGGACCGCCCACGGTGAGGTCGCGTCCCGCGGCCGCCTTCGCCTGCCGGACGGCTTCCGGGTCGAAGTCTCGCTCGATCCGCGTTCTCGCCGTCGACACCGTCTCCAGTGTCTTGGAGTAGACGATCTTGTCGGCCGCGCGCCAGATCTCCGCGAAGTCGTGGATGAACGGCGGCTGGTCCGCGCGGTCGATGGTCTCCCAGTAGCTCAGCACCTCGTACATCCGGCGCCCGACGAGATACGTTCCGACCGGCCGCTCGAGGTCGTTGATGAACGCGTGGACCTCCTCGTCGGGCTCGGCCCAGTCGAACTTGCCGTCCTCGTCCTCGATGTAGCCGTCGAGCGACTGGATCGCCGAGTAGATCAGCTTGGCCACGCAAGCTTCGCTCGGATCAATCGCGAGCCGGGAAGGAATGGTGCTCGTGCGAGACGAGCCAGCGACCGCCCTCGTTGCGCAGCCCGACGGTCAGGCGGAGGCGATTGTTGGGGTCCTTCCTTAGCTCCTCTTCAGTCCCACAGCGGAGCAGCGCGGTGGCGAAGGCGACGTCGGCAGCGCAGTTGACGTCGAGCGAGACGAGCTCGAAGACGGCTCCCCGCTT
Organism: Actinomycetota bacterium; assembly: GCA_030861645.1. GTDB lineage: Bacteria > Actinomycetota > Thermoleophilia > Gaiellales > Gaiellaceae > JALZFG01. The sequence goes on along the minus strand of JALZFG010000053.1, from coordinate 2,521 downwards.
CAGCCACTCAAAGAACGGGGGCCACGACTTACGGTAGGCGTCGATGCCGCGCAGCTCGCTCGGCGGCGGCACGTCGAACATCTGGATGTCGTCGGAGTGATCGGCGAGCACGCCGTCGAGATTTCCGGCTTGGACGGCGCGCGCCCACTTCTCGATCAGGGCGCGAATCGCCGCCTCGGAGGCTCGCCGCTCGGCTGCACGCGTCACTTGACGACTCGATACTGCGCCTGGTCGAGGGCCGACTCGCTGCCGTCGGTCACAAAGGTGAACGTCGTCGCCGAGAGGTTCAGCGGCGCGCGCGCGTGCTGGGTGAGGACGAACACGAGCCTGTCGAACGGCGGCTCCTCACCCCACCACGCCGGCCACCGATCGCCACGCCAGGGCCAGGGTCGGCCGCCGAACTTCCCGCGGCCCGTGCTCTCGGCACGAACGTTCGCCAGCGCTTCCTCGACGACGGGGGCGCTCGCGTTCACGTCACTGCCTTCCATACTCTCACCGGGCTCATGCCCTTAATGGACGGCCGCCGCGATCGAAACTCATCGCGCGTGCCGGCGCTTCGCCCGCCTGGGTCGGCGTTTCTTCGTCAGACGATCCGCCTTGCGCCCGAAACCGACCAGCGGTCAGTCACGGAGGCGGCTGCGCCGCTCGAGCTCTGCCTCCGTCGGCTCTTCGAGCGCAAACGACCCGTACCGCGGCTCTCCCGCAGGTGTGTACGTAAGGAACACGACGTCTGTGGTCGACGTCTTCGAGTCGACGAGCTCGAGCCCAGTGGGGACGGTGCCGTTGCCGAACAGCCGCTTCCCGCTGCCGAGGACGACGGGGAAGATCCAGACGCCGAACTCGTCGACCAGCTCGTGCCGCAGCAGCGTCTGGATCAGGTTCGAGCTCCCGTGCACCTGCAACTCCGGACCGTCCTGCTCTTTGAGCTGCGCGATCGCGTCGGCGACATCGCCCTGAAGAAGCTGCGAGTTCTCCCAGTCGACCGACTTCAGCGTTCGCGACGCGACGTATTTCGTCGCCGTGTTGAGCTGCTCCGCGAACGGCTCCTCCCTCGCGTGCGGCCAGTGCGCCGCGAAGATCTCGTACGTCTTGCGACCGAGGAGCAGGTCGAACGGCTTGCCCGTGAACTCACCCATCCACTGGCCCATCGCCTCGTCCCAGTAGCCGGCCGACCAGCCGCCGTGCTCGAAGCCGCCCGTCGGGTCTTCTTCCGGCCCGCCGGGTGCCTGCATAACCCCGTCGAGCGTCGTGAACGTGTTGACCACGAGCTTGCGCATCGTTCGTCCTTTCCTCGTGTCGGGCATTTACGGTTCTGACTTTTCCGCGCACGAGCACTCATCGGTCGCCATGCTTCCGCGGCTTGCTATCGCAACTGCCCGGCTCGGCGATGGAACCGGCCTTCTTACCGGTCTGACGAGAGAAGGAAGCGAACCGTGATGGCAGGTGCGACGTCACTCGACGGGTTCCTCGCCGACGCTCGGGAAGCGGTCCGCGACGTCTACCCGATCTGCCGGTCTGGCTCGCGCGGCTGCTCGCGGGCGAAGCCGTGGTGAAGGAGACGCGCCGCGCGCGGCGGCGTGCTTCGCTATCGACGCCGGCTACCTGGAGTCGCCGGACCGCCCTCAAGGGGCGGCCGCTTCCGCCACGAGAATTCGCCGAAGCTGCAGGGTCGCAGCCATTACGAACGAGCGGCCTGTCCGCAACGCGATTCCGCCTTCGAGTGGCGCACGTGGTCTCACGACGTCGGCGCTCGCCACGAGTTCACGATACTGCGCCCCGTGCGTGAGTTTGAGATCGGCGTCACCCTCCCGACCAGCGGCCGGTACGCCTCGGTCGATGCTGTCGCGCGCATCGCCGCGGCCGCGGAAGAACTCGATTTCGACTCGGTCTGGGCGAGTGAGCACATCGCCGTCGGCTCCGACGTCGCCGACACGTACGCGCGGACGCTCGACCCGTTCTCGGCGCTCGCGTTCGTTGCGGGCCGCCACGAGCGCCTCGCGCTCGGCACGTCGGTGGTGCTGCTGCCGCTCCACCACCCGCTGACCGTCGCGAAGCGCGCGGCGACGCTACACGAACTCTCGCGCGCTCAGTTCCGCCTCGGGGTTGGCGTCGGCTGGTACGAGCACGAGTTCGCGCTGCTCGGTGCGCCGTTCGGAGGGCGCGGCGCGCGCACCGACGAGGCGATGCGGCTGTTGCATGCCGCTTGGGCAGGCGAGCGCGAGTTTCGAGGTGAGAACTGGACGCTCAACGACCTGCGCTTCGAACCGTTGCCGAAGCCGGCTCCGGAGGTGTGGGTCGGCGGCTCGTCGCCGCGAAGCGTCCGCCGCGCGCGAGAGCTCGGCGACGTATGGCATCCGATCGGCGCCGCGGACGAGGCGATCCGCGCCGCTGCTCGCGACGTTCGCGTCGTCCCGCGGCTCGCGCTCACCGGCGCGCGCGAGGACGGGGATCGCCTGCGAGCGCTGCGCGAAGCCGGCGCGTCGGGCGCCGTCATCCGTTTCGGCCCGTCGGCGGCCGCGCG
>JALZFG010000227.1 GCA_030861645.1 Actinomycetota bacterium | reverse complement strand
GCCGGACGCTGCTCATGGGTGAGCGCGTCGTGCGTTACGTCGCCGACGGCGACGAGCTTGTCGACGTCTGCCTGCTCTGCCAGGCGGTTGCCGTCGAGCAGGGCTGGCTCAAGGAAGGAAGCCCGACGATGCCTGTGGTTCCAGCGGAGCGGCCGCGACGCCGCTTCAGCCTCGCCGGGATCTTCGAGGGCCGGCGGACGGCTCCCGAGCCGCCGGTCACGTCCGATCCGATTCTGCGGCGCCTGTCGCCGTCGGAGCTCGCGATCGTCGGGGCCGCCGAGCTGTTCAACGCGAGCGCCTTCCGGCGGACGGTCGCGGGGATCGCGAAGAGCCTGGGGGAGCCGAACGCGAGCATCATTCCGCTCTCCGGCGCGAACCGGGAGGTCGTCGTCACCGTCGCCTGGGACCTCTCCTGGTACAAGTACCGCGTCGCCTTCGACTCCGCGCAGCCAGTCCGCCTCGAGGAGCGCGGCCACGACCTCGGCGAGCTCGACGAGACCTTTCGCGTCTGGAACGCGCGCGTCGTCGAGGACGGTCGCCTCGTCCCGAAGATCGAGCGCCTCTAGCGCCCGCGGCCCCCGGCGGGACGTCGCCCAACGCGGGGATAGAATCGCGCCCATGACTGTGACGGGGGCGCGCGCCTTCAAGAACTTCATCGGCGGCGAGTGGGTCGACGCCGTGGGCGGCGAGAGCTTCGAGAGCGTCGACCCGGCGACCGGCGAGACGGTCGGAGTCTTCCCGAAGTCCGGGCCCGAGGACGTCGACAGGGCGGTCGAATCGGCGCGGGCGGCATTCGAGGCGTGGCGGCTCGTGCCGGCGCCCAAGCGGGGAGAGATTCTCTTCCGCTTCGGCCAGCTGCTGATCGAGCAGAAGGCCGCGCTCGCCGAGCTCATGACGCACGAGATGGGCAAGGTGCTCGCGGAGGCCGGCGGTGACGTCCAAGAGGCAATCGACATGAGCTTCTACATGGCCGGCGAAGGAAGGCGCCTGTTTGGCCATACGACCCCGTCGGAGCTTCGGGACAAGTTCAACATGAGCATGCGGATGCCGATCGGCGTCGTTGGTGCGATCACGCCGTGGAACTTCCCGATCGCGATCCCCTCCTGGAAGATCGTTCCGGCCCTCGTCTGCGGCAATACGGTCGTCTTCAAGCCCGCGACCGATACGCCGCTCCTCGGCGAGCGCTTCGTCGAGCTCCTGACCGAGGCCGGGGTGCCGGCGGGCGTCGTGAACATCGTCCACGGGGAGGGAGGCGCCGTCGGAGACCGCCTCGTTCGCCACCCCGACGTACCCGTGATCACGCTGACGGGGTCACGCGAGACCGGCGTGGCCGTCATGCGCGCGGCCGCCGACTCGCTGAAGCACGTTCATCTCGAGCTCGGGGGCAAGAACGCCATCGTGGTCATGGACGACGCCGACCTCGACCTCGCGGTCGACGGCATCATCTGGTCGGCGTTCGGCACGTCCGGGCAGCGGTGCACGGCGGCAAGCCGCGTCATCGTCCACGACGCCGTGTACGACGAGCTCCAGCGCCGCCTCGTGGAGCGCGCGGAGCGGATGCGGCTCGGGCCGGGGTGGGAGGACGAGACGGACGTCGGCCCCGTCATCAACAAGCGCGCGCTCGAGAAGGTCCACGCGTACACCGAGATCGGGAAGGAGGAGGGCGCTCGGCTGCTGACCGGAGGCGAGATCGCTCGTGGGGACGGCCTCGGGCGGGGCCACTTCTACCGCCCAACGATCTTCGGCGAAGTCGACCCGCAGATGCGGATCGCGCAGGAGGAGATCTTCGGTCCGACGACGGCGCTGATCCGGGTGCGGGACTTCGACGAGGCGGTGGGGGCCGCAAACGGCGTCCGTTTTGGACTCTCCTCGTCGATCTTCACGCGCGACGTGAACCGCGCGTTCCGAGCGCTGCGCGACCTGAACACGGGGATCACATACGTGAATGCCGGGACGATCGGCGCGGAGGTCCACCTCCCCTTCGGCGGGACGAAGGACACCGGCAACGGGCATCGGGAGGCGGGCCAGGCCGCGCTCGACGTCTTCACCGAGTGGAAATCGGTCTACGTCGACTACTCCGGGCGGCTGCAGCGCGCCCAGATCGACACCACCGAGCACCCCTCGCCGTAGGTCCGAGTGGAGGTTCGCCTCCTCGGCAGCGGCGGCTTCGTCCCGACGCGCGCCCGCGAGACCGCCTGCGTCTACGTTCGCAGCGGCGCGCGCGTGCTCCTGCTCGACGCCGGCACTGGGGTTTCACGCCTCGTCGAGGAGCCCTCGCTCCTCCGCGGGGTGGAGCGCCTCGATGTGCTGCTCACCCACTTCCACCTCGACCACGTGGTCGGGCTCGGCTTCCTGCCCGCTCTCTCGGATGTGAGGGTGCGCGAGGTGTGGGGCGCGGGAGCGATCGTCGCCGCCACATCCACACGCGACCTCGTCCACCGGCTCCTCGACCCCCCGTTCTTCGCACCGTCACCAGCGGACGTCGAGCGCGCCTTCGCCACTGCGATTCACGATATCGCGCCTCCGCGCGCCGAGATCGGCGGGTTCTCGGTGGAGCTGCGCGTCCAGCCTCGGCATGCCACGCCCACCCTCGCCGTCAAGGTGAACGACGTGCTCGCGTACTGCACCGACACCGGCTACGACCCAGAGAACGCCGCGTTCGCGCGCGGTTCCCGTCTCCTTCTGCACGAGGCCTTCTACGCGGGCGCCACAAGCGAAGACTCCGGTCATTCGGCGTCGGGCGAAGCGGCCCGGGTCGCGGCGGAGGCACGCGTGGAGCGGCTCCTGCTCGTCCACGTCAATCCCGAGGTCGAGTCCGAGGAGGAGCTCGTCCGCTTCGCGCGCGAGCGCTTTCCCGCGAGCGAGATCGGACGCGACGGCCCAGTCGCTACGTGAAGGTGAGGATGTGGAAGAGCTCGACGTCGAATCCGTTCTCCGTCAGTCGCGCGAGCTTCGCGATCCCCTCGTGCTCCTCGAAGCGAAGGACGAGCTCATCCCCGGCGTCCGTGGCCGCGTCCACCTGGTCGAGCCTGAACCTCAGCGTCGACGTCTGCTCGCCCGCGACGAACATCACCTCGACCTCCACGTTGTTGGCGCGGCCGAACTCGTGCCCCTCGCGCAGGATCATCTCCCACGCCTGGCGCGCCGCGGCCCAGTTCTCGATCGTGTCGACGTGGATCGCGAGCTCGTCGTCGACGTCGACGGCGACTTCGGGCTGACCGGCCTCCGCCGGCGTCTGCCTCGGCTGAACCTCGATCGTGGCCATGCGCGCGCCGTTCCCGGGCAAAAGGGGGTGCAAACGTGAACCGGAAGCTCGTCGTCTTCGTGCCGCCGGACGCCCTCGATGCCGTGCGGGACGCACTCTTCGCTGCCGGCGCCGGGAGGATCGGCGCCTACGAGCGCTGCTCCTGGTACACCCAAGGGACGGGGACCTTCCTCGGCGGCGAGGAGACGTCGCCTGCGCTCGGGGAGCGCGGGCGGGAGGAACGCGTGTCGGAGCTGCGGCTCGAGACCGTGTACCCCGCCGAGCGCGAGGCGGACGTCGTGCGCGCCCTTCGTAAGGCGCACCCGTACGAGGAACCGGCGTTCGACCTGTACCCGCTCGCCGAGCCACCGTCGTGAAGGCGCGGCTCTCGACGGACGGGGGAGCGCGCGGGAATCCGGGCCCGGCGGCATTCGCCTACGTGCTCGAGTCCGAGGACGGGAGCGTGCTCGACGCGCGCGGCGAGCCGATCGGCGTCGCCACCAACAACGTGGCCGAGTACCGCGCGCTCGTCGCCGGCCTCGCGAAGGCAGCCGAGCTCGGCATTGCCGAGGTCGAGGTCGTCTCCGACTCCGAACTGCTCGTCCGGCAGATGCGCGGCGAGTACCGCGTCAAGAACGCCGCGCTCCGCGAGCTCTCGCTCGAGGCGGCGCGGCTCGCGCGGCGCTTCGACCGCGTGACCTACCGCGCGGTCCGGCGCGAGCACAACGAGCTCGCCGACCGCCTCGTGAACGAAGCGCTCGACGCGGCCACGACGTGAGTGCGGGCGCGCCGTTCTCGGGCAGAGCGCCGAGATGATGCCGCCCCGCCGCTGAGCTATACTGCGCGCGCTCGCGGATGTAGCTCAGTTGGCTAGAGCGTCTGCTTGCCATGCAGAAGGTCGTGGGTTCGAGTCCCATCATCCGCTCCTCTGAAAGCCCTGCAATGCGGGGCTTTTCTTTTTCGTCGGCGGCGGATCCGATCGGCGAGCGGCTGGCGAGTCAGCCTTTACTCACCTTTCCCCGCTCGCGTCGCCGCCGATAGGACGAGAACGACGATGGCGGACGCGGCGTAGCGGCTTACGAGGGCCGCCCCTGAAACGGCGGCGGCGGCCTGAGGCCGAGTACCTCGAGCTCCTCCGGCCGAATCCTGCGCCGGCCGATGGCGGTCTCCCGGAGGAGGCCATTCGTCAGCCGGAAGACGAGCTCCTGCTCGCCGTCGTGCTCGGGGCGACGCCGAGCAGCTTCGCTACCTCCGCGAGCATGATCAGGTCGTCCGGTGGCACGAGATCGGCCGAGTCTACGGCGTTCCCCTGATGATGGTCTTCCTCGTCCTCGCCGCTTTTCCCGCTCGCGTTCGCCTTCGCCTTTGTCGTCGCTCTGCAAAGCCACCGCCGCGCAGCCCATCGTGCGCGCCCAGCGTGCCTAAGCGGCCGGGGAGGGTGGCCCGCAGCGCCCTCCCCGGCCGCG
>JALZFG010000040.1 GCA_030861645.1 Actinomycetota bacterium | reverse complement strand
GGATCGCCGATCAGCGGCCTCGCCTCCGCCGCGCCCGCGCGCGTCGCCACGAGGAGGACGGCCGGCAGGTGCCCGATCCGCATCGCCAGGTGGCGAAGGAAGCCGAGCGAGGGATCATCGACCCACTGCAGGTCGTCGACTGCGAGGAGGAGCGCGCCGTCGCGGGCGAGGTTCGCGACGAGCCAGTAGAGCCCGTGCCGCCGGCGAAAGCGCACCTCCTCTTCGGCCTCGAGTCCGTCGGGCGCAACCTCGTTCTCGAAGAGCGGCCGTGCGAGCGCCGCGGCGCCGGCGAACCACCGCTCGCACTGCGCTCGCGTCGCCCGGTAGAGCAGCGGCTCGACGAGCTGGCGCACGACGCCGAACGCGAACGCCCGCTCGAGCTCGCTGCCGCGGGCTGCGAGCACGCGCATTCCCCGCTCCTCGGCCCGCTCGAGCGCGGCGGCGACCAGCGACGTCTTGCCGATCCCAGGGTCGCCCTCGACGACGACGACCCGACCGCGGCCGCGTGCGGCGTCGTCGAGCGCAGCCTCGACGGCGCGCAGCTCACGGCTCCGCTCGCGCAGCTCCCTCGCCACCCCGGATCCGTCCCTCTCGCCGTTCATTGAAGACGACGCTGCGCGGGCGGGTCAAGACGAGCGCTACCCGAAGTTCGGGGTTCGGTTCGGGGACGGTCCCGATGACGGCAAGCCGCGAATCCGCCACGATGGTCGGGCGTTGGAACAGCCGATTCGTGTCACCGTTGAGCTGGACGTGAGCGAGACCTCCATTCGAGGCGTCCTGCAGGACGGGGACGGGGGGAGCGCGCCCTTCGTCGGCTGGCTCGGGCTGATCGGGGCGGTCGACGCGCTCAGGCAGAAAGCCGGCCCGGAGCCACCCCCGCGTCCTGTTCGCCCGCCGCCGTGACCGGCTGGACCGGCGGCCGCGCGAGCTCGGCCCCATCGAGTCGCAACTGCCGCCGCTCCGCCTCTGTGAACCACGTGCGGCGCCTGCCGCGTGCCGAGTCCGGCCACGAGCGGTGTGGCAGGGTACGTTCGCCCGCGCATGCCGATCGTCGACCTCTCCGCTCCAATCACGCCCGGCCCGGCCGAGGCCCCGGACTTCCTTCGCACCGATATCGAATTCGCCGACCACGCCGCCGGCGCAGCGCAAATCAAGGAGCTGTTCGGGCTAGGGCGGGAGTTGCTGCGGCGCGGCGAGGGCTGGGCGACCGAGACGTTCATGCACTTTGGCACGCACAACTCGACGCACGTCGACGCCCCTTACCACTACAACTCCGTCATCGCCGGCCAGCGGGCGCAGACGATCGACGAGCTGCCGCTGGAGTGGTTTTTCGCCCCGGGGGTCGTCCTCGACTTCCACCAGCGCGAAGACGGCGAGACGATCGAGGTCGCCGACCTCGAGGCAGCGCTGAGCGGAATCGGCTACGAACTCACCGCGGGAGACATCGTCCTGCTATGGACCGGGCGCGACAGCTTCTACGGCGAACCCGACTACATGCAGCGTGGGCCGGGCGTCACCGCGGAGGCGACCCGCTGGCTGTACAACCATGGAATTCGAGTGATGGGGATCGACGCCTGGGGCTGGGATCGCCCATTGCAGCTACAGGCGCAGGAGGCGCTGGCGACAGGTCGCCCCGGGGTCTTCTGGTCAGCGCACCAGGTCGATCTGCCGTATTCGCAACTCGAACGGCTGACCAACCTCGACCGCCTCCCCCCGAGTGGGTTCACAGTCGCATGCTTTCCGCTGCGCATCGTGGGGGCCAGCGCCGCACCGGCTCGGGTCGTTGCGATCGTTCCGGACGATCCACCTCTAGAAAGCCAAGACTAGGCTCCGCGGTCCGAAGGCCAGTCATCGGCCCGGACGCAATGGATCGTTGCTGCGGTTCGATCCGGATGGGGCAGGCCGACGCTAGCCGGCGCGCGAGCGCCGTGACGATTAGCGGCGCGGGAGATGCCGTCTGGAACCCCTGACGGGCGAAAAGGCGCGATCGGCATGAGCCGGCGACAGGTGCGCCGATGATCAGATACGAGAGCGTTGTGACGACGCTCATCGGAGCGACGCTCGGCATCGCCGTCGGCACGCTGCTCGCAGCCGTCTTCACGCGGGCCCTCTCCGACGAGGGATTCGTCTTCGCCGTCCCCTACGGATTGCTGCTCGGCTTCGTGCTCGTCGCGATCGCGTTGGGTCTGGTCGCGGCGATCCTGCCGGCTCGGCGCGCCTCCCGCCTGAACGTCCTTCGAGCTCTGCAGTACGAGTAGGAGCGGTGAAAGAGCGGACGACGACGTGAGTCGCAAAGCGCTGGAGTCGGAAGGAGTACCGCCGGCGCCTGTTGCCGCGTCTCTGCCGGCCCGACTCTCGGGCGCAGACCCAGGCCGGGCCGGGGGGACTCCCATGCGCAGCTTGCCGTTGGCGACGTTCGGTGCGTCGGGGGCTCCTTCTCTTTCTCCCATGCAAAGCGACCGCCAAGCGTGGTACCGGCTCGAGGTCGGAACTCCTTTGCTTGACTTCCGGAGGCGATCATGAGCATCCCGCGTGAAGGTGGCTGCGCTTGCGGCGCCGTTCGGTATCGGCTTACGGACGACCCGCTCTTCACACACTGCTGTCATTGCCTCAACTGTCAGCGGCAGACGGGAAGCGCCTTCGTCATCAACCTCTTGATCGAGGTTGACCGACTGGAGTTGCTTGCGGGCGTCCCGCGGCCGGTCGACGTCCCTCGAGACGACGGCAGCAAACAGACGATCTTCCGATGCCCAACCTGCCAGGTGGCGGTCTTCAGCCAGTACACACATCCCGGCGTGCGGTTCGTCCGCGCTGGCACCCTCGACGACCCGTCCGCAGTCAGCCCCGATGTTCACATTTTCACTCGGTCCAAGCTGAGCTGGGTCACGCTGCCGGAGTCGGTGCCGGCGTTCGAGGTCTACTACGACACGAAAGCGCTGTGGCCGCCTGCCAGTCTGGAGCGTCTGGAGGCGATCTCGGCCTCGCCGAAATCCGACGGCTGAAGACCGCGAGGCGGCCGAACCGGCGCTGCGGCGATAGCACGGGCGAGCTGAGTCGCAGCAGTGGGACGTTTCTGGCGCCGCGTCGACCGCGCGCGCGTCGTGGAGCTGCCTTCGGTCGTTTTCGCCGTGCGGCAAGACTCTGCAGGGGCGCTACAACGTGTTCGGCGAGGTGTTGGGGGAGGTCGCCCGCCCGACTCGAACCGGCAACCTTCTGGGATCTTGGCGCGCTGTCGAACGGAGTCCGGCTTGGGTTGCCCTGTCTCGGCTTGCCGTCGTGCCCGGGCCTCCTGCCGTGCTACCTCTCGAAGAGGAGGCCGAGGAGGGCGCTCCCGAGCGGCGTCAGGATCGCGACCGCGGAGCGGAAGTTCGCCATGGCTGAAGTCTCGACACCGAGGAACTGCTCGAACTTCGCGCGCCGCTCCTGCCAGTCGGTCCAGGACTCGTCCTTCCGGCGCTCGCCGATCGCGCTTTTCACGAGCCGCGCACCGGCGCTGACCAGCATGGTGTAGATCGGCGCCCAAAACAGGGCGAGGAGGAGCGAGACGGCAAGACCATAGAGGAGGACGTACTCGGGCGGAAATGACGGCGGCGGGACATTGGGGTAGCTGCGCGGGTGAGCCTTGACTTCGTCCCCGTAGGCGAGCACGGCATTTCGCAGCGCCGCTGTAGCGAGCACAGCCGCGCCGATGATGACGCCGTCAATCGCGAGCAGCCGCTGCAACTTCTCGCGCAGGAGGAGGAAGTCGGCAATAGCAGTTGTGCGAGCTTGCTCGCTGGTGAGATCGGTGCGGGTGAGTCGCGCGCATCCTGCCTCGACGAGCGCCATCCCCAGCCCGACGGCGAGCGCAACCGCGGATCCGAACGCGGTGATCCCATTCAGCTTGGTGGCGTGGGCGGGAAGCGGGTACTCGAGCTCGAACCGAGAAAAGGGTGCCGTCCCAGGAGCCGGGGAAAAGTTGAGGGCGTAGCCTCCGCTTGACCTGAGAAGTCGAGCGAATGGAGGTACGCCCGATGACGAGGATAACCCCGAGCGAGCGGTTCCGCCGCGAGCTCGACGAGGTGCTCGCAGGTGTGGACGGCGAGGCCGACCCGCTCGAGACGATCGCCGGGCTCGGCGCGAGGCTGATCCTGCAGCAGGTGCTGGAGCGCGAGGTCGAGCTGTTCCTCGGCCGCGGACGCTACGAGCGGGGCGAGGAGCCGGTCGCCCACCGCAACGGCGACGAGAAGCGGACGGTGAGGACGACGAGCGGGCCGCTGGAGCTGGAGCGTCCGCGGCTGCGCGGCGCCAGCGAGCTCGGCTTCTGCAGCGCCGTGCTCGGCGAGACGGTGACGCGCACGCACGCGCTCGAGGCGTTGGTCGTGCTCTCGTTCCTGCGCGGCCTGTCGGTCCGTGATCTCGAGGCGCTGCTCGAGGAGGCGCTCGGCGGGGCCGTCGTCTCGAAGTCGACGCTGTCCCGGATCGGCGAGCAGACGCGCGAGCGCTACCGCGCCTGGTGCGAGCGCGAGCTCTCGGAGCACGACGTCGTCTACTGCTTCCTCGAGGCGCTCTAGCCCGAAGTTCCCCGCAGTAACGCCCGCCTGAGAGGCTGCGATGCGGCTTCGTTGCTTGGATCGCGGCCCCTTGTCGCCTGGATCGTGTGGTCAGTAGTTGTCCGTCCGATGTGTGTGAGATCATCGGGTCGTGGGCAGGAAGCCACGTTCTGTTGGTCCCTTTCACGTGGTTACGACAAGGCGGCGGGGCAAGCACCGCGAGTACGTGGCGCATCTGCTGCGGCGCTCCTACCGGGAGGGCGGCAAGGTCAAAAACGAGACGGTGGGCAACCTCTCGCACCTGCCCGAGGAGGTGATCGAGCTGATTCGCGGCGCGCTGCGCGGCCAACGCTTCGTCGCAGCCGAGGAGGCTTTCCAGGTTGAGCGCTCGCTGCCCGCGGGGCACGTCGAGGCGGCCCGAAGCCGTTCGATGAGGTTTCCACCTGAGCTCACCGAGTCTCTGGTGCAAGCCGTCGCCAAGCGCCGCACGCGGTCGCCGCGCCGGGCGAACGAGAGACGCTGTAGCGGTCAGAGCGCGGACCCGCGAAACCGACGCTTGCACATGCTCAATCGCCTTAGATACTGATTAGGCGCGTTCGGCGGTTCTGCGGGTCGATGTCTGGCGGCGCTCGCTATTTCAATAGCGCAGTCCTCCTCAGCAGCGACGGGGCATTTGCCCGCTCACCGTCTGAGCCGGACGGTGTGCAGTTCCGCGTTCGCGGCCCCGAGCTGAACTGCGGTGGGACGCGCGCGCCCGAAGAACGCCCAGACGTACGCCTCCACCCGCCCAAAACGAGCAAACAGCTGATAGACGCCGTAGCGATGCGGCACACCCTCGAAGCCAGCGCTAATGTCGCCAGACCGGATCTTTGGGGGCCAGGATCGTGCGCGCTTGGCGACGAGCGGGTGCTCCCGGGCGACGTTGATCTGGAGAATGATCCCGTCGCGGGGCAGGGCCTCAATCATCTGATGGGGAAGACATTCACGGCAGCCACGCCAAGGCAGCGTCGCCGCCCAACTTGCCGCCTGCACACACCGCGCCGGAGAGACACCAGGGCACGCATGCACGCGGCCATGACCGGTATGCCAACCAGGATGCGGTGCGAATAGCGCCGGCAGGAGCCCAAACAGAGCCAACACCGTCATTTGCTGTGACTACGTTCGTCGCGGGCGCAGGAGTCCGGCAAGGGACGCCCTGTCATCGTGCTCCCTCATATCCACAGGAATCGAGTATCTACGCTTGTTCGGGGTCCGGCCCTGATCGGCTCAAACGGCGGCGCTACGGTGCGCGCATGTCGGTTCCCGACCCGCGCGATCTCGGTCGACATGCTCGACAGCGGCATCGACGTGCCGACGGTCGTCAACCTCGCGTCCTCAAGCCGGTCTTCTCGCGGTCAAGTTCTGGCAGATGGTCGGCCGCGGCACCCGCCGCGTCGACGCGCGGGGCGAGTTCGCGCACGCGTGCCACCCCGCACCGATGTTGCGC
>JALZFG010000026.1 GCA_030861645.1 Actinomycetota bacterium | reverse complement strand
CGCTCGTCGCGACGAGCGCGCCCCCCATCGCCCGGATGTTGTTGCGAAAGTCGGACGCGCCGCGCACTTCGCCGTAGAGCGTCGCGCCCCAGTTCGACCAGAGGTTGAAGAAGAGGACGAACGGGATGAGCAGGAACATCCCCTTGACCGCGCCGAAGTCGCCGATGTCGGGCGTGCCCGCCGCGGCAACCGCGTTCGTCTTCTCATAGGCTCCCGCCGGCGCTCCGAGCACGTCTTGCGCCTGCGAGTTGAACGCCGAGATGAAGTCCGTCTTCGAGTTGACGAGCAGGAGGACGAACATGAAGAGGAGGCCGAGCATCCCGCCGTAGAAGCAGAACTTCTGGATGCGCGCGTATGTCCGCATCCCGAGCGAGATCACGATCGAGGCGAGGATCGCGACGATGATTGACGCGACGAAGAGGCCCTTGGGCTCCGAGAAGAACGTGGCCCAGCGGTCGCCGCCCACGATCAGCCCGAGCGGGACGAACACCTCGACGTTGAGGATGTTCGCGTAGATCGGGACCCAATGCCAGAGGATGAACCACCAGCCGCACACGGCGAGGACGAAGCCGAGGCCGCCGCCGAGCGTCCGGCTAATCCAGACGTAGTCGCCGCCGGCTCGCGGCATCACCGCGATCAGCGAGGAGTACGTGATCACCTGGAAGAGGAGGTATGCCCCGGAGAGAATCACCGCCCAGAGCAGGCTGCCGTTCGGAATGAAGACCGCGTACGAGAAGATGAAGAGCCCCAGCGTGATGAGGTTGATCGAGAAGAACGCGTAGATGAACGCGTCCCTTACGGACCACCCTCGCACGAGCCCCGTCGCTGTCCGCGCGAAGAGACCCCGCTCCTCGTACCGGCCGGCGTCGGTAGCAGCAGTCGCCATTCGTCCTCCTTATCCGCTCGTCAACACGAAGCGCTTGACCTTCTTGCCGCCCTCGAGGTCGATGACGGCGCCCAGGAGCTCCCCCTGCTCGTACGAGCTTCCCGGATTGATGCAGAGCGTCCGTCCAATGCGTGTATTCCCCCGGCACTCGTGGATGTGCCCGTGCAGCGAGAGCGCGGGCTGGTGGCGCTCGATCGCCTCGCGGACCGCCTTCGAGCCGACGGGAACGGGCGCGTGGCCCGCGTGCTTGAGCCGCATGTCGGCGGTCAGCTCGGGCGCGTCGTCGAGCCCGCATCCGTACGGCGGGCAGTGCAGGCCGAAGATCGTCCGCTCCGGTTCTGCTGTCACCTGCACGACGACGCGCTCGATTCGCTCCGCGAGCTGCGGCTCCTCCTCCTCGCGGTACGTCTTCCATGGGGTGGGGTTCGACCAGCCCGTCGACGCGAGCTGGAAGCCGTCGATCTCGATGACGCGGCCCTCGGCGAGCTCGACCGTCTTCGCCCGCTGGACGATCTCGTCGACCTCGAACTGGTCGTCGTTCCCCGGACAGACCAGGCACTGGATCCCGGAGCCTTCGAGCCGCTCGTCCGCGAGCGCCATCCATTCCTCGACGCGCCCGAGCATGTGGTCGTGGAAGAGGCGCGTCGCGCGCTGCTCCTCCTCCTGCAGCTCGCGAACCTCATCCGGCGTCGTCCGGAACGGGTAGTACCCGCGCCGCCGCACCGCCTGCTCGAAGCTCGCGACTTCCTCCTCGCCGTTCAGCTCGTGCCGGTTCTCGAGCAGCATCGCGTGCCAGCGCTCCCCGCCGTCGTGCACGACCGGGACGAGCGCCTTTCCGGTCATGTCTCCGCCCAGGACGATGACGTCCGCCCCGTAGTGCTTGGCGCTGTTCAGGAATTTTCGCCAGCAGACGTCCGAGCCATGGATGTCCGTCGCGAAGAACAGCCGCACGTCCGCCGATTGAATCAGATCCGGGGGCGCCGCATCCGAAACTACTGCTCCACGAGCAGCTCTCCCTGATCGTCCGCGCGCCGCTCCTCGCGGTCGAACCGGAGGCTCCGCCGACAGCGGCTCGCTGGGCTACGGGCCTCCGCCGACCTCCTCGGGGATCTCGTACCAGCGCTTTCGCTCGCCGATCCGCGCCCGGAGCTTCCAGCCCCGCGACTTCGGCTCGCGCTCGATGCGGTCGAGGAGCTCGTCGATGCGCTCGCGGATCGTCGCCTTCTCCCCGTCTCCCACGTCGTAGTGGTCGAGGTGCGCCCGGCACGTCTCAAGGTTGCCGGTGATCGTCCGCCAGAGACCCCAGTCGCGGCCACAGAGGTGGGCCACCCGGCCGGCGTTCACGCGATCGGCGTCTGCGTCTGCGACTTCGTGCGAGTGCAAGATCGCGAGCGCATCCCGCACGTCCTTCTCGTTGAGCTGGGCGATCTGGAGCTTCGTGAGCAAGAGTTCGGCGAGCGGCACGGTCTCGGGCTCGAGCTCGAGCCGCTCGCCGAGCGGGATCTCGTGCGACATCGAGAACGAGCCGACGAAGACGTCGACTTGGCGGTCGTTGCCCCTGTCGAAGAACAGCAGGCGCTCGCTCCCGTTCAGGGCGTTGAAGGCCTTGTGCGGCTCGTACCCAGCCTCGCGGAAGAAGACTTGCGCGCTGCCCGAGGCCCGCTTGGCGGTCACGAAGTCCAGGTCCGCGTACCGGCGCTCAAACGCCCGATGGAGGCCGTTCGCCGCGCGGAGCTGGATCGCGACGCCTCCGAGGAGACGGAGGGGGAGGTTCCTGGCGCTCGCGAGCTCGAGGAGCCGCTTCCCCTCGGCGACGACGTCGGCCTCGATCTCTCCCACCAGCAACAGGGTACTCCGCCCGCTCCGCGTCGTCCGGCCGCGCCGTCGCCCGCGCTTGGGTCGAGGGGACGTGTCCGCGGCGCGTGGAAGCTGCGGCACGGAGCGAGTCGCAGCGAGGCGCAGTCGGGTTGCGTCGGAACGCTCCGCCGCCCCACCCTCCGCTAGGATCGCTGCCGTGCGAACAGATATATCACCCGTCGGCGACGGGCAGAGCCTCGCCGAGCACGCGTACGCGGAGCTCCGAGACCGGATCGTGTCGCTCACGCTCGCGCCGGGCGCGCCGCTGATCGAGGATGCGCTGATCGCGGAGCTGCGCGTCGGACGGACGCCGATCCGCGAGGCGCTCAAGCGGCTCGCGCTCGAGGACCTCGTCACGATCTACCCGCGTCGCGGCACCTTCGTCTCGGAGATCGAGATCACCGACCTCGCTCAGATCGCCGACGTTCGCCGCCAGCTCGAGGGGCACGCCGCCTACCGCGCCGCGCAGAACGCGACCGGCGCCGAGCGCGACGAGGCGGACGTGCTCATCGACGAGCTCGGCGCTCCGCAGCTCGCCGCGGAAGCGCTGATGGGCCTCGACGCGCGCATCCACCGCTTCGTCTACCGCTGCAGCGGCAACCCCTACCTCGCGTCGACCCTCGATCGCTACCTCAACCTGTCGATGCGCATCTGGCACCGCGTGCTCGACCGGCTGCCTGACCTCGAGGGCAGCGTCTTCGAGCACCGCGAGTTGCTCGCGGCCGTCCGTGACGGCGACGCGGAGCGTGCGCGCGAGCTCGCGTGCGCGCACGTCGAGCGCTTCGAACGGGAGATCCGTACCGTCCTGTGACGAAGGAGGCGTGTCCGTGAGCGACGCGCCGGTGGCGGCACGCGCCGTCGTGATCGGCGGCGGGATCGTCGGTAACAGCGTCCTGGGGCATCTCGCGATGGTCGGCTGGCGCGATCTCGTCCTGGTCGACAAGGGGCCGTTCCCGAATCCGGGGGGCTCCACCGGGCACGCGTCGAACTTCATCTTCCCTGTCGACCATTCCAAGGAGATGACGCAGCTGACCGTCGACTCGATGCGTCAGTACAGCGACGCCGGCGTCCTCATCGAGTGCGGCGGAATCGAGGTCGCGCGGACGGACGAGCGGATGGAGGAGCTGCGCCGGCGCATGGGGTCGGCGAAGTCGTGGGGCGTCGACGGATGCCGCCTCGTGACGCCGGCGGAGATCAAGCAGCTCGTCCCGTACGTCGACGAGTCGATCCTGCTCGGCGGCTTCTATACGCCGTCCGTCGCCGTGGTCGACTCGCTGCGCTTCGGGACGATCATGCGCGAGCGCGCGCGGGAGCTCGCCGGCGCGAACGTGCTCGCCACAACCGAGGTCCTAGGGATCGACGTCGAGGACGGGCGCGTCAGGCGCGTCCGGACCACGCGCGGCGACATCGACGCCGAGGTCGTCGTCGTCGCGTGCGGCGTCTGGTCGCCGCGGCTCGCGCGGATGGCGGGGGCTTGCATCCCGCTGACGCCGGCGGTGCACCAGATGATCGACGTGGGGCCGGTGCCGCGCTTCCTCGCGTCGAAGACGGCGATCGAGTTCCCGATCCTGCGCGACATGGACACGAACATGTATGAGCGACAGGACGGGCAGGGGCTCGAGATCGGGTCGTACGCGCACCGACCGATCCTCTACGAGCCGGACGAGATCCCGTCGATCGAAGAGGCGTCGCTGACGCCGACGGAGCTGCCGTTCACGCAGGAGGATTTCGAGCTCCAGCTCGAGCACGCGCTGCAGCTCGTGCCGGAGATCCTCCGCGACGAGTCCGTCGGGATCAAGTACGCGATCAACGGCCTCCTTTCCCTCACGCCCGACGGCCTGCCGCTCCTCGGCGAGACGCCCGAGGTGAAGGGTCTCTGGTCGGCGGCGGCGGTGTGGGTCAAGGAGGGGCCGGGGGTCGGCCGCGCCGTCGCGGAGTGGGTGACGCACGGTGAGTCCGAGATCGACCTGCAGGCGTCGGAGATTGCGCGCTTCTACCCGGAGCAGAAGGCGCCGGAGCACGTCAAGGGCCGCGCCGCGGAGGGGTTCAACAAGACGTACGGGATCGTCCACCCGAGCGAGCAGTGGGAGTCGAACCGGCGCGTCCGCGTCGCCCCGTTCTACGAGCGTGAACGGGAGCTCGGCGCCGTCTTCTTCGAGACAGCGGCGTGGGAGCGTCCACACTGGTACGAGTCGAACGCGAGCCTCGTCGAGGAGTACGGAGTCGAGGGGCGCGAGCACGAGTGGGACGCGCGCTGGTGGTCGCCGATCATCAACGCCGAGCACCTCGCGATGCGCGACCGCGCGGGGATGTTCGACCTGACGGCCTTCTGTATCTTCGACGTCGTCGGCGCCGCCGCGCTCGAGGTCGTCCAGAAGGTCGCGATGCGCCAGCTGGACGTCCCCCACGGCCGTGTCGTCTACACGCCGGTGCTCGCCCCGAGCGGCGGCTTCAAATCGGACCTCACGATCATGCGCATCGACGCCGAGACGTTTCGCGTGGTCACCGGCGGCCTGCACGGAATGGCAGACGAGAAGTGGTTCGCCGACCACGTGCCGGACGACGGCTCGGCCCGGATCGTCGACCGGACGTGCGAGATCTGCACCCTCGGGCTCTGGGGGCCGCGAGCGCGGGACATCCTCTCCAGCGTGACGAGCGACGACGTCTCGAACGAGGGCTTCCCGTTCGCGCGGTTCAAGACGATCGACGTCGATGGCCTCGGCGTGGTCGCGTCGCGCATCTCCTACGTCGGCGACCTCGGCTGGGAGCTGTACGCGGCGATGACGGACGGCGCTCGCCTTTGGGACACGATCTGGGAGGCCGGCCGCCCGCACGGGATCGTCCCCGCCGGGATCGGCGTCTACGGCACGACGGGGAGGCTCGAGAAGTGCTACCGCGCATTCGGTTTCGAGCTCGACGCCGACTACAACGTCGTCGAGGCGGACATGGCGTGGGGCCCGGTGAAGGACCAGGACTTCGTCGGCAAGGAGGCGCACGTCTCGCAGCGCGAGTCGGAGCCCGTGGCGCGGCTCTGCACGCTGACCATCGACGACCACACGCCCCGCAACGGCGTCAAGCGCTACCCCCTCGGCCGCGAGCCGGTGAGGACCCGCGACGGCGCGCTGCTCACGGACGCGAAGGGGCGCCGCTCGTACGTAACGAGCGCCGGCGCCGGCCCGTCGCTCGGCAAGCACATCGTCATGGCCTACCTCCCGGCCGATTACGCGAACGAGGGCGAGCAGCTCGCGGTCGAGTACATGGCCGAGCTCTACCCCGCTACGGTCGCCGTAGTCGGCTCGAGGCCGGTCTTCGATCCCGAGAATGCGAGGATCCGCTCGTGAGGATCCACGTCTGCGTCAAGCGCGTTCCCGTGACCGGTGGTCGCATGGTGCTCACCGAAGACGAGCAGGCGATCCAGACGCGCCACCTCGGCTTCACGATCAGCCCGCACGAGGAGTGCGCCGTCGAGGAGGCCGTGCGGCTCGTGGAGGCGAACGGCGGCGAGAGCGTCGTCGTGACGCTGGGCCCGCCGGAGGCTGAGGAGCAGCTCCGCGATGCGATGGCGATCGGCGCCGATCGCGGGATCCTGCTCAGGACGGACGGCACGGAATGGGACCCGCAGGCGACGGCGCAGGCGATCGTGGACGCGATCCACACAGAGGAGCCGTTCGACCTCATCCTCTGCGGGAACGAGTCGGCGGACGCCGGGAACTACCAGGTCGGGATCCGCATTGCCTACGCGCTCGGGCTGCCGATCGTCACGGGCATCAAGAAGATGGAGGTGCAGGACGGACAGGTGCGCTGCGAGCGCGACGTCGGCGGCGCACGCGACGTCTACGTCGTTCCCAGGCCCGCCGTGCTGACAGTGCTCGAGGGGCTCAACCTCCCGCGCTACCCGTCCGTCCCCGGACGGCTGCGCGCGAAGGGGAAGCCGCTCGCGGTCCTCGAGCCGTCCCGGCCGAAGCCGCGGCTCGAGAAGCTGCGGCTGGTCGTTCCCACGGGCCAGGGTAAGCAGGCGGAGATCCTCGGCCACGGGCCGGAAGCGGCGCCGAAGGTGGTCGAGATCATGCGCGGGCTTGGGGTCGCGTGAAGGCGCTCGTCTTCGTCGAGCCAAACGACGAGCTGTCGCTCCAGGCGCTCGCGCTCGCGCGCACGTTCGCCGACGTCGAGGGTATCTCCGTCGGCGCGCCGGCCGGGGTTGCGG
>JALZFG010000010.1 GCA_030861645.1 Actinomycetota bacterium | reverse complement strand
CGTACCCACTCACCGGCGCGGGCTCCGAGGAGAACCGCGAGCTCCTGCGCCGCTCGCTCGAGCTCGGCGTCGACGTGGTCGGGGGCGCTCCGCACATCGACCCCGATCCTGTGGGGCATATGGAGGTCTGCCTCTCGACGGCGCTCGAGTTCGGGCGGCAGGTAGACCTCCACGTCGACGAGCACACGCGCGAGTCCGTCGATTTGGCGGCGCTGGCACGGCTTGCTCGCGATTTTCCGCACGGGGTCACTGCGAGTCACTGCGTCAGCCTTTCGCTGCGACCGCTCGAAGTCCAGCGTGAGGTCGCGGAGGCGGTCGCAGCGAGCGGAGTCGGGATCGTCGCACTCCCTTTGACGAACCTCTACCTGCAGGGGCGTGAGTACGCGAAGGCGACCCCGCGCGGGATCGCTCCGATTCGAACGCTGCTCGCAACCGGCGTGACAGTCGGTGCGGGCGGCGACAACGTTCAAGACCCGTTCAACCCGCTCGGAGCGGGCGATCCGCTCCAGACGGCGCAGCTCCTCGTCGCGGGCGCCCACATCGAACCTCACGCCGCCTTCGAGCTCGTCAGCGACGGTGCGCGCGCGGTCATGGGCGTCGCTGCGGCTCGAATCGAAGAGGGCGCCTCGGCGGATTTCCTCGCCGTCCGCGCCTCGTCGTTGCGAGAGGCGGTCGCGACCGCGACCGAAGATCGTCTTGTCGTCCTTCGCGGACGCGTCGTGGCACGAACGCGCGTCCAGCGAGAGCGTTAGCCGGCAAGCTCCTGCCAGGAGCGCGCAATTGCTGCGTGGCGGCGCAGCATCTCCTCGAGCCCGCGGAGAGCAAGAGATCCGTCTCGAACGAGTGCGTGCCCGCCGACCACCGTATGCAGCGGATGCACGGGACCGCAGCGCAGCCACGCCTCGACTGGATCGGACCAGGCTCCGGCGAACGAGACTCCCTCGAGCGGCCAGGCGACGAGGTCTCCGCACGCGCCGGGCGTGAGGACGCCGATCTCGCCCGAACGACCGAGGCAGGCGGCCGACCCCAGCGTCGCCAGCGCAAGGACGTCACGCGCGCTCATCCCCGTCGGCCCGCTTCGCAGCCGGCCTAAGAGGAGCGCTGTCCGCGCCTCAAGCCAGAGCGAGGCGTGGTCGGTCGAGGCCGAACCGTCGCAGCCGAGGCCGACTGGCGCTCCAGCCGCCCGGAGCTCCCGCACGGGCGCGATGCCCTCGCAGATCATCATGTTCGAGCTTGGGCAGTGGGCGATGCCCGTCCCGAAGCGGCCAAGGCGCGCTATGTCGTCGTCGCTCGCGAAAATGCAGTGCGCTATCCACGAACGCGAGCTGCCCCATCCGGCGTCCTCGAAGAGGTCGACAGGCCGCCGGCCGAAGCGCTCAAGACAGTACGCCTCTTCGCCTGGCACCTGCGCGAGGTGCGTGTGGAGTCGAACGTCGAGCCGCTCAGCGAGCTCGGCGGCCGCGCGCAGGAGGTCCGGCGTCGAGTCGAACGGCGACGAGGGAGCGAGGGCCACCCGCACCATTGCGTCTGCACTCCGCTCGTGGTACTGGTCGACAAGGCGCTCGAAGTCGGCCAGGATCGTCTCCACACTCTGCACGGCTGCGTCCGGGACGACGCCGCCGTCCGCCTCGCGCAGGTCCATGGCTCCGCGAGCGGCGTGGAGGCGGATCCCAACGTCCCGTGCCGCTGCGACCTCAGCGTCGACCAGGCCTGGAGCGGGGTGGACGTGGAGGTGGTCAGCGGTCGTCGTGCAGCCGCCGAGCAGCAGCTCTGCGAAGCCGATCCACGCGGAGACGTACGACGCCTCCTCGTCCAGCCGCAGCCAAACGCGGCCGAGCTCGTGCAGCCAGGTCAGCAGGTCGGCATTGACGACGGGACGAAACGCACGGGTCAGGTTCTGGAAAATGTGATGGTGCGTGTTGATCAGCCCAGGCGTGACGAGGCATCCGCTTACGTCGATGACGTCGCGTGCGGGCCGTTCCTCACCCGGCGGTCCCGCGGCCTCGACACGACCGGCACGGATTGTCACCCAGCCGCCGGGAATCTCGACGCCCGGCATGGTCACGAGCAGTTCGGCATTCCGGACGAGTACGTCCGCCGGCGCCGTCTCGCTCTCTGAACGCATCTGGTCGAAGCTCGGCGACGGCAAGGGGGGAGCATATGCCGTAGCGCGTGCCAGGCCGCCGCTCGACGGCACCCTCCATGAAGAGCGAATTCGCCGCCCCGCTCAATGCGCCGTCGCGAGTTCCACTCGCCTCGATGCGACGCTGCGGACTCGACGTGTATGGGATGAGCTCGCGCCCCGGCGGGGACGGAACACCGTTTCAGTTCCGGCGACGCTGCGAGCTTGGCTAGACCTGCATGTGCCTCCGCTGCTCGTCGAGGAGCCGCCGGACGGCCTCGCCCGCCTCGAACCCCGTGCGGATCGAGGTGTCGGTGTAGCGCGTGCCGAGGTAGTCGCCGGCCAGCACCACGCGGCCGAGCGGCCGCTCGAGCGCGGACTGGACGCGGTGACGCCCAGGGCGGACGTAGGGGAGACCGTGCTCCCAGCGGTGCACGACAGTCTCGGAGACGAGCGCGCCCGCGCCGGGGAAGACTCCGTCGAGGTCGGCAAGGTAGGTTGCGGCGACCTCCTCGTCGTCGGCGTCCCAGAGTCGACGGCCGAGGTTCGCGCCCGAGTAGACCATGAGGCTGCCGCCAGGCGCGCGCGCTCCCGTACGAAGCACGTTCGCGGAGTTGAAGAGCATGTTGAAGCTGCGGCGGGCGACCGCGACGGCGTAGATGCCGTCCCAGGGTGTGGGGCGTTCCTCGTTCGTCAAGAACGCGGCGACCACGTACGGCCCGTAGACAACCTGCGCGAGGGCGTCGCGCGTCTCCTCCGGCAGACCGCGGAGGAGTGCGCGCGTGACGTGCGCCGGCGTCGCGACGACAGCGCACCTGGCGCGCTCCTCCCCCCGCTCGTGGACGACGCGGACGGCGTCTCGCTCCTGCACGACCTCCGTCACGCGGCAGCGCGTCCGCACGCGGTCACCGAGATGCGCAGCGATCGTCTCGGGGAGCGTCGCCGCGCCGCCGAGGATGTTGCGGGCAAGCCCGCCGCTTCGATCCCACACGAGGTGGAAGTAACCGATCCCGTACCCCGCCGCGAGCGCCTCCGGCTCGGCAGACGAGCGCTGCAGCGTTGGCCGTAGCACCGCATCGACCGCTGCGGGCACCCGCCCGAGCCACTCCGAGAACGCCCGATCGCCGCGGTAGGCGAGGATGCGCTGCTGGTCGCCCGTCCGCGCAACGCGGTCGTACGCGGCGACCGCGACGCGCAGCCGCGCGCCGACCCACAGGAACGCGACGCGGTCTCGGAACGCGAGCGGCAGCCGCAGCGGGTAGGTCTCGATGCGGCCGCGCGCAACGACGCGTCCCGCGAGCTCGAGCGCCGTGAGCACGCCCGGGACCGGCACGGCCCGCACGCCGGTCTCACGCAACAGGCGGTCGGTCGTGGTGCCGGCGCCCGCGAAGACGTGCGCACCGAAGTTCAGCCAGTAGGAGCCGCGGCGCTCCGAGTAGATGCGACCGCCGATCCGCTCGGCGGCCTCGAGCACGACGACGTCACGGTCGCGCAGACCCCACGCGGCAGCGAGCCCGGCGATCCCTCCCCCGACGACGACGGCGTCGTGCACCCGGTGACCCTACGGCACCGAGCCGGGCGGCGGATCCGGGACGCGTGCCTCGGAACCGGCGGCAGCCCTGGTAGCGTGCCGCTCGTGGCCGAGGCGTTGTCGGCGGAGAAGCTCGGCCTGCTCGAACGGCTCGACCGGGGCTCCGTCATCTGCGCCGAGGGGTACCTCTTCGAGTTCGAGCGGCGGGGGTACCTCCAGGCCGGCCCGTTCGTTCCCGAGATCGTGCTCGAGCATCCGGAGATGGTCGCGCAGCTGCACCGGGAGTTCGTCCACGCCGGCTCGGACGTCGTCGAAGCCTTCACGTACTACGGGCACCGCGAGAAGCTGCGGATCATCGGGAAGGAGGATCTTCTC
Organism: Actinomycetota bacterium; assembly: GCA_030861645.1. Lineage (GTDB taxonomy): Bacteria > Actinomycetota > Thermoleophilia > Gaiellales > Gaiellaceae > JALZFG01. Next base: position 2,697 of record JALZFG010000010.1, on the reverse strand, counting down.
GAGCCGCTCAATCGACAGGCGCTCGCGATCGCGAAGAACGCCGCGTCGGAGAGCGGTGCGCTCGTCGCGGGGAACATCTCGAACACGAACATCTTCGAGCCGGCCGACGAGGAGGCGCGCGACATCGTGCGCGCGATGTTCGAGGAGCAGGTCGGCTGGGCCGCGGAGGCGGGCGTCGACTTCGTCATCGCCGAGACGTTCTCGTTCGGCGAGGAGGCGATCCTCGCCGTCGAGACGATCCGCGCGGCCGGCCTCGTCGCGGTCGCGACGCTTGCGATTCCGCGAACGGGCCGTACGCGCGAGGGGTGGACGGCGAGCGACGCATGCCGGCGCCTCGAGGATGCAGGCGCTGCGGTCGTCGGCCTCAATTGCTTCCGCGGCCCGCGAACGATGCTTCCGCTTCTGCGCGAGATTCGCGACGCCGTGAGCGCGCCCGTCGCCGCACTCCCCGTGCCCTACCGGACGCGCGACACGGAGCCGACGTTCGGGTCGCTCCGCGACCCGGAGTCCGACGAGATGCCGTTCCCGACGGGGCTCGACCCGCTCTTGTGCAGTCGTTCCGAGATCGCCGACTTCGGCCGCCAGGCGGCGGGCCTCGGCGTCCGCTACCTGGGTATCTGCTGCGGCAACGCGCCCCACTACACGCGGAGCCTCGCGGAGGCGCTCGGCCGCAGGCCACCCGCGAGCCGCTACAGCCCCGACATGTCGAAGCACGCCTTCCACGGAACGGACGAGCGGATCAAGCAGTCGTACCGCGAGTTCGCGACTGACTTCTAGTCCGCGGCGCTCTCTATCGCGGCGCAGCTCGCCGCCCCGCGTATTCCGGGTTCATCGCACGCGCGTATCGCGCGGTCGAACGGAGACGGCGGAACGCCGACGCAGCCTACGTCGGCGACGTCGCCTTCGCGTCCGCCGCCGCGGTCACCTCTTGCTTTGGCACTTCCTTCTCGGGATCGATGAACGGCTTCCGCACGACGATCGCGTGCACGCGCCCGCTCGGCGGCGTGTCGACCTCGAGCTCGGTTCCGAACTCGGTGTACTCGATCGGGAGCATCGCGAACCCGATGTTCTTCTCGAGCCGAGGCGAGTAGCAGGCGGACGTCACCTTCCCGATTCGATCGCCGTTGGCGTAAACGGGGAAGACGTCGATCATCGAGCCGTCGTTGTAGGACCCGACGCTCTCGCCTCCGATCTCGACGCCGACGAGCTTCCGCCTCACCCCTTCTTCCTTGATCCGCCGCAGCGCCTGCTTCCCGATGAAGTCGGCCTCCTGCTCGAGATCGACCATCCACTCGTAGCCCATCTCGACCTCGAAGGGGTTCGTGTCGAACCACATGTCGCACCCCGGTCCCAGCGCGAGGATGCCGGCCTCGATGCGCTTGATGTGGCAGGGGCCGATCACCGCGAGGTCGTGCGGCCGCCCCGCCTCGAGCACGGTGTCCCAGAGTTTCTCGCCGTGCCGGCTTGCCTCGTGCAGGTAGATCTCGTAGCCGAGCTCGGCCGTATAGCCGGTGCGGGAGACGAGGACGCCCATGCCGTCCAGCTCGTACGGGCGCACGTAGTAGTAGGGGATGTCGGTGATGCTCTCACCGAAGAGGTCGATCATGACGTCCTTCGACTTCGGCCCCTGCACCTGCACCGGCGCGACGTCGGGCTCGTGGATCGTGACGTCGAAACCGGAGTTGTAGGCAACGCCCCAGGCCCAGAGGAGGATGTCGCTGTCCGCGAGCGAGAGCCAGATGCGGTTCTCTTCGAGATGGAGGAGGACGGGGTCGTTGAGGATTCCGCCCTCGGGCGAGGTGATGAAGACGTACTTGCACTGCCCGACGTCGCACTTGTTGAGGTCGCGCGGAACGAGCATGTTCGTGAACCTGAACGCGTCGGGACCCGAGATCTCGACCTGCCGCTCGACCGCGACGTCCCACAGCGTGACGCCGTTCAGGAGCTGCCAATACTCCTCGACCGGATCCCCGTAGTGACGGGCGTGGTACATGTGGTTGTACGTGCTGTAGAGCTTGGGGCCGTGCTTCTGATGCGCATAGAAGTACGGCGATTTCCGGATCCGGGAGTAGAGAAGGACTCCCGGGTGCTCAACGACGTGCGTCAAGACTCAACCTCCTCGTCGTCGTTTCGTGATCGGCTACGGATGCGCGGGATGCGGAGTCGAAGAGCGAGTCGGGCGCCAGGGTCGCCGCGCCGCCATGCCTAAACGTATCGATCATTCGAACTTCCACGAGGCATTGTCGTCTCGACCCAGGGTGGATCTCGCTGCTCTCGCCACGCGCGCGGACCGCGAGCTCTTTTGTCGCCGACCTCGGCGTCACGGCGAAGGTGACCGACGGCGTGACCTCGTTCGCGCGGTCCAGGCTCGGCCACGCGGCCAAGGCCGCCCACCCGGCCCGCGCTCGCGCGTGCTCTGCGCGAGCACGACCGCCGCGAGGACGAGGACGCCGCCCGCGAGCTGAAGTGGGGCGAGCGTCTCGCCGAGCCAGGCGAACGCCACGAATGCCCCGAAGACGGGCTCGAGCACGGCAACGAGCACGACGTGGGTGGGGGGGATGTAGCGAAGAGCTGCGGCGTAGAGGACGTAGACACCGACCGTACCGAAGGCGACGTAGATCAGGAGAAGCCATACCGGAGCGGTGTGGGCCGCGAGCCGCCCGAGGAACGAGACGTCGTCGTCGAGGAGCCCGAACG
>JALZFG010000007.1 GCA_030861645.1 Actinomycetota bacterium | reverse complement strand
GCCGCGACGAGCGTCGCCGCCGATCGCGCGGAGCGCGCGAGCGCCAGGCGCCGCCCTCGCCTGCGTTGGCCCGCGGGAAACGCCGTTCGCGGACCTGCCCCCACGGCCGGTCGGTTTCGGTCCGTCGTCCGCGACACTCGCGGGGCAGACCCTAGTTCGCCTCCCGCGTCGGTGACGTCTCACCCGAGGAGTTCGGAGCGGCCACGCCGGACGTCTGAGCAACGCAGGGCGGAGCACCGCGGGCGGTACGAGGAATCGCCTGACGCCGCTGGCGGCGCCGGGGATCAGCGCGGGTCGGCGTCGCGCAAGTCGCCGCTCGGCGTCGTCGTCGCGCCCCGCTGGAGCGGCACAATGGTTACGCGAAGCCCGTCGAAGACGGGTTCATCGGTGGAGACGACGAAGGAGACACATGCGCGACGTTCAGAAGACGGAGGAGCAGTGGCGCGCTGAGCTGACGCCGGAGCAATACCGCGTGCTGCGCGAGAAAGGGACCGAGCGACCGTTCAGCGGCGAGTACGACTACATCTTCGACCCGGGCACCTACCGCTGCGCCGGCTGCGGCGCGGAGCTGTTCAGCGCGGAGACGAAGTACGACTCCGGCTGTGGCTGGCCCGCCTTCTATGCGCCGGCGCGCGAGGACGTGGTCGAGGAAGAGACCGACACGAGCCACGGGATGGTTCGGACGGAGGTGCTCTGCGCGCGCTGTGGCGGACACCTCGGCCACGTCTTCCCTGATGGCCCGGGGCCGACTGGCCAGCGCTACTGCATCAACTCGGCCGCGCTGCGACTCGAGCGGAGTGACGAGAGCGCGCCCGTCGATCCGCGGGCCGAGGACTGACGCGGCCGGCCTCGGCTCGACTCACCGCTCGACGCGGGCTGAGCGCGCCCCCAGACGTGACGCGCACAGGGATCGCGGTCACGCGCGCACCCCTCGAACCGCGAGCGCCTCGCGCGCGCGCGAGTCGTCGAAGCCGCGCAGGACGACGAGCGCCGTCGTCCGAACGAGCGCGCTCTCGTCGTCGAGGTGCCGGACGAGCCCGGCGATCGCGCGCGCGTCCTTCCTGAGCCCGAGCGCCGAGGCCGCCATCGCGCGCACCTGAGCCGAGGGATCGTCGAGCGCCGCGAGCAGCGGCTCGAGCGTCCGCTCGTATTCGGGGCGTGGGCCTTGGAGCTCGCCGAGCGCGAGCGCGGCGTTCACGCGCACGAGCTCGTCGAGGTCCCGCAGCGCGGCGGTGAGCGGCTCGGCGGCACGCGGATCAGGCATCAGGATGAGCGCGTTCGCGGCGGCCCGGCGCACGCGCACCTGCCCGCTGCGTAGCGCCTCGATCAACCCCGCGACGTCGCGTCTGCGCCTCAACCTCGTCACCGACGGTGCGAAGAAGTCGAGCACGGGCGGACGATCATCGCACACGCGAGGCGCGCGACCGCCAGAATCCGCAGATCGCGCTCACCCGACTCCAGCGCACTCGTGTCCTCCGCGGCGTGCCGCTCTTCGCGCGCTGCTCGCGCCGGGAGGTCGCGGACATCGCGAGCATCGCCGCCGAGCGCGAGTTCGCGGCGGGCGAGGAGCTGATCCGGGAGGGCGAGCCGGGGCGCTCCTTCTACGTCCTCCTCGACGGAACGGTGGAGATCTCGCGCGGCACGGAGAATCTGGGAACGCGGTCGGCCGGCGACTTCCTGGGCGAGATCGCACTCCTCGCTCGCTCCGCCCGTACGGCCTCCGTCACGACGACCTCCCCGGTGAAGGCGTTGGTGATCTCGGACCGCGCGTTTCGCTCGCTGCTCGGACGACAGCCGGAGCTGCAGCTGAAGGTGCTCGAGGCGATGGGCGAGCGGCTCTAGGACGTTTCGATCGGAAACGGATCAAGCGTCTACGGCAGCATCGTCGTAGGATTCATCGTGAGGCCGCGCAGACCTGCATCATGGCGACGTGGGCCGGAACTCGGAGCATGCTCGTCTCCGCAGGGTCTTCGATGAGGTTGCCGACGCCTACGAGCGCGCGCGCCCTCTCTATCCTGCTCCGCTCTTCGACGACCTCGTCGACCTCGCAGAGTTGCGCCGGCGTGCGCGGGTCGTCGAGATCGGCTGTGGAACCGGGCAGGCGACCGTCCCGCTCGCGGAGCGCGGGCTCGAGATCGTCTGCGTGGAGCTCGGCGAGCAGCTCGCCGCCGCCGCGCGCCGCAGGCTCGCGGACTTCCCGAACGTCGAGGTCGTCCACGCCCCTTTCGAGACCTGGCAGCCGGTAGACGGAGACTTCGACGCCGTGGTCGCCTTCACCGCGTTCCACTGGATCGATCCCGAAGCGCGGTACGAGAAGTCGGCGGCCCTCCTTCGGGACGAGGGGGTGCTTGCCGTCGTGGCGACGCAGCACGTTCGCCGCGAGGACGGCGACGAGTTCTGGGTGCAGGTGCAGGAGGACTACGACGCGATCGTGCCGAGCGAGGACAATCGACCCCCACCACACGTCGAGGAGGTTGGCGATCTCACGGCGGAGATCGAGGCAAGCGGCCGCTTCCGAAACGTCGCCGTCCGACGCTACCTCTGGGACGTGAGCTACACCGCCGACGGCTACATCGACGTTCTCGACACCTACTCCGGACATCGGGGCGTTCTCGATGAGGAGACGCGAAGGCGGCTCTACGAGCGAATTCATCGGAGGATCGAGGCACGGCCCGCGCAGCAGGTCACGAAGACCCACCTCGCAACCCTGAACGTCGCCCGGCGCACGTCGCAGCCCGATTGACCTGCCCGCGCGCGTCGCGTACGCTGACCCAGTCCCGCGACGAAAGGAGGTTCGGACATGCATGAGCTCTCGCTTTGCCGAGCCTCCGGTTTCGCGCGCTCGCTTCAGTTCAACCTGCGCTCCTGAGGCTCTCGCCCGCGCCCGCTCCGGGCGCGCTTTCTGTTCTCGCTGCCGAAGGAGTCCACGTGAACCTGCACGACGTCGGCTGGGACGCGTTCTTCGCGGACGCGTTCGAGCCACACGGACGAGAGAACCTGATCCCGGCTCGCGTCGCGGCCCGCCATCACGGGCCGTGCGAGCTGCTGACCGAGCTGGGACGGCTCGGGGGCGTTCCCTCCGGGCGGCTCGGCGACGACGAGCTGCCGGCGGTCGGCGACTGGGTCGCGGCGCGGCCGCTCGAGGGCGAGCGCAAGGCGGTGATCGAGGCGGTGCTGCCGCGCCGTTCGGTGTTCACGCGCAAGGAGGCGTGGCGGCGAAGCGTCGCGCAGGTCGTCGCCGCGAACGTCGACACCGTCTTCGTCGTGACCGCGTTCGGAAGCGACCTCAACGCGCGCCGGCTCGAGCGGTACCTCACCGCCGCCTGGGACAGCGGCGCAAACCCGGTGATTGTCGCCAACAAGAGCGACCTCACGGACGATCCCGCCGCGGAACTCACTCGCGTCGAGTCGGTCGCCCTCGCCGTTCCGGTCCACTCGGTGAGCGCCGCGACGGGAGACGGCGTCGCTGCGCTCCACCCGTACCTCGAACGCGGTCGCACGATCGCGCTGCTCGGATCCTCGGGCGTCGGCAAGTCGACGCTCGTGAACCGCCTCGCGGGCCGCGAGCTGCTCGCGACGCGCGCGACGAGCACCGACGGCCGCGGGCGCCATACGACGACCCGCCGCGACCTCGTGCCGCTCCCGTCGGGTGCGCTCCTGCTCGACACGCCGGGCATGCGCGAGCTGCAGCTGTGGGCGGACGAGGAGGCGCTCGACGCGGCATTCGCGGAGATCACGGAGCTCGCCGTCGACTGCCGCTTCGCCGACTGCTCGCACGAGCACGAGCCCGGCTGCGCGGTACGCGCCGCGCTCGTGGACGGAACGCTGTCCGACGAGCGCCTCGCGAGCTACCGCAAGCTGCAGCGCGAGCTGCGAGCGCTCGAGATTCGCAAAGACGCCCGCCTCCGCGCTGAAGCGAGGAAGGAGATCCGCCGGTTCAGCCGCAGCCTCCGCAGGTCTCAGCGCCGATGAGGCTCGGCTCGTTCGTCGCGGCGCGCGAGTGAGCAACGCGGACGCGGGCGCCGAGGGCGCGGCGGTTTTCGCCGCGGTCCGGGGCGCCGTATCATCGGCGCACCACGATGCCGCTTCTGTCCGTGGAGCACGTCACGCGCCGCTTCGGTGGAATCGTCGCTCTCGACGACGTCTCGCTCGGACTCGAGGAGGGGATGGTTGCGGGCCTGATCGGCCCCAACGGGTCCGGCAAGACGACCCTCTTCAACGTCGTGACTCGCCTGTACCGGCCCCACTCGGGTCGCGTGCTGTTCGACGGGCGCAATCTGCTCCATACTCGGCCGCACAAGGTCGTGGCGCTCGGGATCGCGCGGACCTTCCAGAACGTCGTCCTGTTTCCGACGATGACGGTGCTCGAGAACGTCCTCGTCGGATGTCACGCGCGTCTGCGACCGTTCTCCGAGCGACGGGGACGACGGGAGGCGCTCGACGCGCTTGCGTACGTCGGCCTCGACGAGCTCGCGGAGCGCCCCACCGCCGCCCTTCCCTTCGGCCTCCTGAAGCGCGTCGATCTCGCGCGTGCGCTCGTCTCGAGGCCCAGGCTCCTCCTGCTCGACGAGCCCGCCGGAGGCCTGAATCACGAGGAAGTCCAGGAGCTCGCGGCGCTGATCCGTCGCGTGCGCGCGGACTTCGAGCTCACGATTCTCCTCGTCGAGCACCACATGAACCTCGTCATGGCCGTCAGCGAGCGCGTGAGCGTGCTCAACTTCGGACAGAAGATCGCCGAGGGAACGCCCGGCGAGGTGCAGTCCGACCCCGCGGTCATCGAGGCGTACCTGGGGACCGAGCGTGCCGCTGCTTGAGCTCCAGGAGGTCGGCGCCCGCTACGGGCCGATCACGGCACTCCACGGCGTCTCGCTGACCGTCGCGGAAGGCGAGATCGTCGCGCTGCTCGGGGCGAACGGCGCCGGGAAGACGACGATGCTCCGCGCCGTGTCCGGGACGGTTCGCAAGCACGGGGACGTCCTCTTCGACGGGCGCTCGATCGCTCGCCGTCCGCCCGAGGCCGTCGCCCGGCTCGGCATCGCGCACGTGCCTGAGGGCCGCGGCTTGTTCACCGAGCTGACAGTCTGGGAGAACCTGCGGATGGGCGGGTATGTACGCGGCGAACGGCGGACGCTGCGGAAGGAAGCGGCGCGTGTGTTCGGCTACTTCCCCTGGCTGGAGCGGAGGCGCGACCAGCAGGCCGGCACGCTGAGCGGCGGGGAGCAGCAGATGCTCGCGCTCGCGCGCGCGCTCGTCTCGCGGCCACGTCTCCTGATGCTCGACGAGCCGTCGCTCGGCCTCGCGCCGACGATCGTGCAAGAGCTCTTCCGCATCGTCACCGAGCTCAACGAGAAGGACGGGCTGACTGTCCTCGTCGTGGAGCAGAACGCGAACATCGCGCTCGAGGCGGCCGCGCGCGCCTACGTGCTCGAGGTGGGCCGGGTGGCGGTCGAGGGAGCGAGCGACGAGCTCCAGCGGCACGAGGGCGTCCGCAAGTCCTACCTGGGCTACTGATGGCCGCCTTCCTGCAGCAGGTCGTCAGCGGGCTCGCGGCTGGGGCGATCTACGCAAGCCTCGCGCTCGCGCTCGTGCTCATCTACCGCACGACCGACATCGTCAACTTCTCTCAGGGCGAGATGGCGACGTTCACCACGTACGTCGCCTGGAGCTTCATGCACCACGGCCTCTCCTACTGGCCCGCGTTTACGCTCACGCTGCTAGTCGCCTTCGCCGGCGGCGTCACCGTGGAACGGACGCTGATTCGTCCGGTCGAGCAGCGCCCCGAGATCGTGATCGTGATCGTGACGATCGGGCTCCTGATCGCCTTGAACGGCCTCACGGGCTGGATCTGGGGGCCCGAGGTGAAGGCGTTCGACAGCCCGTTCCCCAACCGGACGGTCGACGTCGGCGGCGTCGCGATCTCGCTCCAGGACGTCGGGACGGTCGCGGTCTGTCTCGTCACCGTCCTCGTCCTCTGGCTGTTCTTCCGCTTCACGACGCTCGGTCTCGCCATGCGTGCCGCCGCGATCAACCCGGGCGCGAGCCGCCTGATGGGCGTCCGCGTCGGCTGGATGCTCGCGCTCGGCTGGGGCTTCGCCGCCGTGCTCGGCGCGGTCGCCGGAATGATGGCCGCCCCGAGCGTCTTTCTCGACCCGAACATGATGCTCGTCGTTCTCATCTACGCCTTCGCCGCGGCCGTCCTCGGGGGGATCGACAGCCCGGTCGGCGCCGTGGTCGGCGGGCTCGTGCTCGGGGTCGCGGTCAACCTGCTCGGGACGTACGTCGATTTCGTCGGCGCCGAGCTGCGGCTCCCGACGGCGCTCGCCGTGCTGCTGCTCGTCCTGCTCGTCCGCCCCTCCGGCCTGTTCGGCCGCGTGGTCGTGAGGAGGGTGTAGGTGGCGCGCGTCGTCCTCATCGCCGGAAAGCTCGCGCTCCTCGTCGCGGCCGTCCTCCTCGTTGTCTCGCTGCCCCGCTTCATGGGCGAGTACCGCCTCTCCCAGTTCACGTACGTCGCGATCTACTTCATCGCCCTGCTCGGACTCAACATCCTGACCGGATACAACGGGCAGATCTCGCTCGGCCACGGGGCCTTCATGGGGATCGGCGCGTACACGAGCGCGCTGCTCACGCTCGGCCGGCCCGGACTCGAGTTCCTGCAGCTCCACCCGCCCGGCTGGCTGCCGCTCGGCGACGGCATGCGATCCGTCTTCACGATCCCGATCGCGGGTCTCGTCGCCGGGGCGATCGGGTTCCTGTTCGGCTTCCCCGCACTGCGGCTCGCGGGCGTGTCGCTCGCGCTCGCGACGTTCGCGGTCGCGGTTTCCCTGCCGACGGTGGCCAAGCGTTTCGACGAGCTCACGGGCGGCGGCGGCGGTCTTGTCCTGAACCTGCCGACGACGCCGTTCGGGCTCGATCTCTCCGTCCGTCATTGGCTCTACTAC
>JALZFG010000217.1 GCA_030861645.1 Actinomycetota bacterium | reverse complement strand
GGGATGCACCGGCCCAAGCGGCTGAAGATGGCGAAGCCGGCCGCGCTCGCGATGGCCGAGGCCTCGCTGATCCCGGTCGAGTAGCCTCGTCGGACAACGATGATCGCCAGGGCTTCACAGCTGTTCCTCCCGACCCTTCGCGAAGATCCCGCCGACGCGGAGGCGGCGAGCCACAGGCTCCTCCTCCGCGGCGGGTTCATCCGCCAGGTGAGCGCCGGAGTGTGGACGTTCCTCCCGCTCGGCTGGCGCGTGCACACGAAGGTCGTCCAGATCATTCGCGAGGAGATGGACGCGATCGGCGGCCAGGAGATGCTGTGCCCCGTCCTCACGCCCGCGTAGCTGTGGCAGACGTCGGGCCGCTACGACATTCCCGAGGTGTTCAAGCTCGAGGACCGAAGCGGCCGGCCCCTCGTGCTCCCGCTCTCGCACGAGGAGACGTTCACCTTCCACGCGCGTGAGCTCCAGTCGTACCGTCAGCTGCCGCAGACCTGGTACCACTTCGGCACGAAGGTGCGCGACGAGCCGCGGCCGCGCGGGGGGCTGCTGCGCGTGCGCGAGTTCATCATGAAGGACTCGTACTCGTTCGACCGCGACGAGGAGGGGCTCGATCGCAGCTTCGAGCGGCACGCGGGCGCCTACCGCCGGATCTTCGAGCGCTGCGGGCTCGAGTTCTACGAGGTCGAGGCCGAGTCCGGGATCATGGGTGGCTCGGAGTCGAAGGACTACCTGGCTCCCGCCGGCTCCGGCGAGAACGAGCTCGCGCGCTGCGAGAACGGCGACTACGCGGCCGATCTCGAGGCGGCGCGCGCGATCCCGCGGCCGCCGCAGTTTCCCGACCCGCTGCCGAAGCCGGAGGAGGTCGAGACGCCCGGTGTGGCGACGATCGAGGCGCTCGCCTCGTTTCTCGACATTGATCCTGCGGCCACGTCCAAGGCGATGCCGGTCGTGAAGGCCGACGGAAAGCTCGTGCTCGCCCTCGTCCGCGGTGACGACCGCCTGAACGAGGAGAAGCTTGCGACCGTGCTCGCGCACGGCTTTCGCCCGGCGACCGAGGACGAGATCCGCGCGACGTTCGGCTCCGGCGGTGGATCGATCGGACCGGTCGGCGCTGCCGTCGAGGTCGTCGCCGACGACGCCCTTCGCAATGGCCAGTTCGTCGCGGGGGCGAACCGCGACGGCTGGCACGTGCGCGGCGTCGAGGCCGGGCGCGACTACGAGCCGCGCTTCGCTGACATCAGACAGGCGAACGAGGGGGACTCCTGCCCGCTGTGCGGCGGCAAGCTGACGACCCAGACGGCGATCGAGCTGGGCCACATCTTCAAGCTCGGCACGCACTACTCCGTCCCGCTCGGCGCGACGTACCTGGACGAGCGCGACGTCGAGAAGCCGATCGTGATGGGGAGCTACGGCATCGGCCCCGGCCGCGTGATGGCGGCGATTGTCGAGCAACACCACGACGAGCGCGGCATCGCCTGGCCGCGTTCGGTCGCGCCGTACCACGTCGACGTCGTCACACTGCCTGGGATGGAGCAGCAAGCCGACGAGGTGGCCCGCGTGCTGAGCGAGGGCGCATTCGAGGTCTTGCTCGACGATCGCGAGCTCCGCGCCGGCGAGAAGTTCGCCGACGCCGACCTGATCGGGTGCCCGGCGCGCGTCATCGTTGGCAAGAAGACGCTCGAGGACGGCGCCGTCGACGTCCGCGACCGGGCGACCGGCGAGGAGTGGCGCGTGCCGATTGCCGAGCTGGCCGCGGCGCGCTGATGGCTCGGCGACGCCGCTTCAGCGAGGAGCCCTTCGGGCCGACGCTCGTTCGGCTCATGGCCGAGACGGGCGTGACCTACCGGGCGCTGGCCGACCGAACCGGTCTTTCCGCCGGCTACCTCAACCACCTTGTCCACGGCAACCGTCCGGTTCCCTCGAACGCCGTCGTCGAGAGGCTCGCCGAGGCGCTCGGCGTCGAGCCCGAGCACTTCCTCGAGTACCGCGTCCGCGTGATCACCGAGCGGCTCGAGCAGATGCCCGACCTCGTCGACCGGCTCTACCGGCGGCTCGCAGAGTAGGTCGCTGCCGCGGCCGACCGTCGGCCGCCGTGCGATCGGGTATCGTTGCCTCGAGACGGGGCGTGGCGCAGCCTGGTTAGCGCGCTAGTCTGGGGGACTAGAGGTCCCCGGTTCAAATCCGGGCGCCCCGACTAAGGAAAAGCCCCGCAAACGTGGGGCTTGTCTGTCAGCCCGGCTATGGCAAGCGCTTTGCGTGGCAGGAACATGCCAGAGA
>JALZFG010000473.1 GCA_030861645.1 Actinomycetota bacterium | reverse complement strand
GCCGTGGACGAAGCGGGGCGAGCGGGCACGTTGGAGACTCGCGATTCCACTGAGGCACTTGGTACCGACTTTGGTCCTGGTCTCAGCGCACGTAGCTGTCTGTATCTCGACGGACGGAAGCGGGGTCGAAACCGGCTTCCGTCCACGTTTGGACCTACCTCGCGGATCCTTCAAAACCGGTGAGGTCTGGTAGCCCCAGGCTGGGTAGGTTCGACTCCTGCGTCCTCCGTACCCGAGGAACTGCCTGCATGTCAGCGGTTTCTTCCACCGGCTCGGCTACCGGTCCGTTAGCTTCGCGCCGCTGGCGAGGTTCCCCGCTACAGCCGCGGTGGTGATCGAGGTGTGCCGCAGGTCGTGGAAGGGGCGGACACGGTCCTCGATCTGGGCTGGCCGAGGGCCGCCCGGAAGGCCTTGGCGAAGCGGGCGACGTCGAGCGCGTGCCCTTGGTGGGCGAGCAGAAGACTCGCTCGTCGTCGCCGACGAATGACGTGCGGCGGCGGTGTTCGAAGAGCTCCGCGGCAACCCGCGCCACGGCGCTCGAAACCACTCGCTCGACAGCCCGTCCTGGCCCGGCTCGCCGCGTAAAGCCGCGACTGCGGCGCCGGAGAGGTAACTGACGACGCTTCCGCTGTTGGCCTCGTCCGGCCGCGGTTGGACACGCCGACGACCTCGGCCCATCGGCGGGCGCTACGCGTCCGAGGGAGCGGCTCCGGAAGGCGACGACACGTCAGCGCCCGAGTGACGCAGGTTTACGCTGGCCGAACCGGGCTGGCGCCTCGCGGTCGAGCGGTAGGTCCCGCGGGACGCCGTGGAAGGTCGGTAGCAGGCGGGCCGCCCACGCCGCTTCCGCCCGCTCGTCGCTTCCTGGCTGTGCCGGGTGACGGATCAGATGCGCCCGCAAGTCCGCGCGTAGGTCTCGCCAACCAGGCGTAAAGTTGAGAAGCAGGCAGTTGCGCCGCGTGCTGCTCGCGTTCGGGTGCGTTCCGTGCAGGAGGCGGTAATCGATGACGACCGCGTCTCCCGCACACGCCGCGAGCGTCACCTGCTCGCGATGGTCGGCCATGGCGGGATGGTTCCACCCTATTCCCTCCATCCCAACACGGTGGGCCCCAGGAAGGAGGGCGTGGAGTGGCGTGCTCGCCCGATGCGATCCGGGCCACACCCGCAGCGCCCCGCTTTGGCGATCCGTTTTCCGGAGGTAACAAAGGACGGCCACCTGCGGCGCACTCGAAGCGAAGCTCGCTGGATGCTGCCAACACCACCAGTCCTGGTGCCACCAGAGCGCGCCACTCTTGGGCTCTTTGATGCTGACGTATCCCGAGATCCAGCGCAGGTCGCTCGCGCCGACGGACGCGGCGAGGCGATCAACGCGCTCGCGCCCGCGAAGGGCGAGGTCGACGAGCCGGTGATTGAATCGCAGCGGCACGAGCGTGTTGTGCGGTCGCACGCAGCTTGGGTCAACGGGCTCGCGGGCGAGCTTGTCGACCAGTCGTCGCGCAACGGTGACTTCCGCAGGCGAGAGGAAGCTGTCGATACGGACGAACCCGTCCCGGGCGAAAGCTGGCACAGGAGGGCGATCGTCTTTAGGCGACGACGCCGTGGGCGTCGCGCATCTCCGCCTCTCGTTCTTCACGCTTGTGGGATCGTGTCAAAAGCCAACCGGAGTCAGGCCCGCTCCCGTCGCTTGCGTGGACCCGCGACCTCACTCCGATCTTAGTGTCGAACTGGCCCCGCCCCTTGCCTGGCGCTCGATCGTTCCCATCGCGCTTGCCGAACTCGTCCTCCTCGCCGCGACCTCGGGCGGCTACGGCTTCCACCGAGACGAGCTCTACTTCCTCGCGGCAGGACACCACCTCGCCTTCGGCTACCCCGACCAGCCGCCACTGACGCCGCTGCTCGGCCGGGTGGCGACCGCCCTCTTCGACGTCTCGCCGCCGGCTCTTCGGCTCTTCCCCGAACTTGCGACGGCTGTGACTGTCGTCCTCGGGCGGCTGCTCGCACGAGAGTTCGGAGGCAGGGACGTCGCGCAGGCGATCGCGGCCGCCGCGGTCGCCGTCTCCGGCGCCATGTACGCGGGCCACCTCCTCAGCACTGAGACGTTCGACCTTCTCTTCTGGGTCGCGCTGCTCTGGCTCCTGGTGCGGCTTCTCCGCACACGCGACGAGCGCCTCTGGCTTCCGATGGGCATCGTGACCGGCGTTGCCATTGAGAACAAGAACCTGGTGCTGATGCTCGTCGCCGCGGTCGTCGTCGCCGCCGTCATCGCTCGCCGGCTCGACATCTTCCGCAGCCGCTACTTCCTCCTTGCTGCTGCCGTCGCCGTCGTGCTCTGGCTGACGAACCTGATCTGGCAGGGACTGCACGAGTGACCGCAGGCAACGATGGCCGAGAACATCGCCCGCGCGGAGGGCGGGAGAACCGCCTCCAGCTTCTGCCCCTGCAGCAGCCGCCATCGAGGATCCCCGCGCGCGATGCGCGACCATATCGAGCGATCTGGCGACCTGATCGCAGAGTGGTTCGCGGCGCAACAAGCGTCCGCGGGGGACGGAGCAGGCGGGCGGAGTCGTAGTCAACGCGAACCGACGGCTGTGGCGCGCTTGCTTCGCCGAGGTCGCGCTTTCAAAGCCGTCTCCGGTGGAGCAGCTGTATCGAGAGCGCCAGGCGGTCCTCGCGGCGGTTGGTGCGCGGCCCGCATCGGCTTTTTCAACCCTCCCGGCGCGCGTGGGCGCGATGCTACTGGTCAGCGGCAGGAGTGCGAAAACGGTGGCGTCTGGGAACCCCAGACTGCGTAGCTGACCTTCTGCCGGCAGCAGCCCCCTCGAGGTCGAGACGCCCGGTTGGTTCGGAGCTGCGCTAGCCGCGCGCGAAGGCGAGCCCAACGGCGGTGAGGACGAGCGCAGCCGCCAACGGCGCCATCTCGGCCCGCGATGCGCGCCGGCCGAGGATCGCGCGGCGCTTGCCGGCGGACAGCACCGAGCCAAGCGAGCCCGCCGAGAGTAGCGAGGCGATGGAGCCGGCCGAGCCGATCGAGAACGCCGAGCCGATGGACCCCACGGAACCGATGGACAGGATCGACCCGGTGGAGCCGACGGAGAGGATGGAGCCGTCCGAGCCGACCGAGAGGATCGACCTGCGCGAGGCGAAGGAGAGAACGGATTTCTTCATGCGCGGCTCGTGCCCGCGGGCGCGCAATCTCAACCCTTCCAACGGGTCGCGTAATCGGCGGCAAGCGCGCGAGCCGCCTTGCAGTCGAGCGCTGGATGAACGCGGCCGGTGAGCGTGCGTTGTTAGCCGGTGCTCGCGTCCTCTTTCGTCGTTGCTGCGGGTGCGCTCTCATCGGGCGTCGCGTTGCGGGCCGCCTGCTTCTTCTCTAGCTTCCGCGCGCGGCGCTCCTTGACCGCCCGCTCGCGATTCATCTTCGCGATCGTCGTCTGTCTCTTCGATTTCATCGATCCCTTCCTTGCTGTCGAACAACGACTGCCGTCGGTAGACGCTCGTCTAGCTGAAGGGCCGTCCGCCGATCAAGCGGGACACGGCTTCGAGAAAGGCAGCGAAAGCGACGCTTTCATCGAGATCGACGGCGCCGGGGCCCGCGCTGTCACCCGAAGATTCGACGATTCGTCCGGCATGCGCCAGCGTGAGTGACCAGTGCGTGCCGTCGCGTGTCTGCGTTTGCGGCTCAAGCCGCGCGCCTGCCTCATAGCGGGCGCTCCACCGCCAGACGTCGATCTCGTCCATCGTGCGCCAGAACCGTCGCCATTGTGCGTCGGACGGCGACAGCCGAAGCTGCTCTCGATCCTGGTAGCCCGTGCGGAAGCTCTCGTACACGAGGTGGTCACCGTCCCACCAGACGCCGTAGGCGGTGTCGGCGAAGCTACCGAGGTAAACCTCGAACTCGGCCGGCGGCGAGCTTGTCAACGGCGGGCCTGTACATGCCGCCGCGCCCGTCCGGGTTCCGCTTCACCTCGCTCGATTGCAACGATCCGTTCCGCCGTAAGCCGCGAGGCGCCGCCCGCAACGAGGTGGTCGACGAGCGCTGAATCCTCGAGGTGGTTCCTGTTGGGATCCCAGTGCTCGCTCTCGTGCTCGATTTTTGCTTCCTTGCCGGGCATCGTCCCTCCTTGAGTCGAGAACGGCTTCCGGATGCGCCGGCGGTGGAGCCACGCGCATAGAGTGATCTCGGCGGTCTACGGGCTGACGACGGTGACGTTCGTCGCTTCGAGCCCTTTCGCCCCTTCGCGGGGCTCGTACTCGACCTGCGCGCCCTGGACGAGCGACTTGAAGCCAGTGCCGCCGATGTTGCTGTGGTGCACGAAGAGATCTTTGTCACCCTCCTGCGGAGTGATGAAGCCGTAGCCCTTCGCGTCGCTGAACCACTTCACGGTTCCGGTTGCCATAGAAAAACACCTCCCTCACCACGTCATGAACGGGTAAGGAAGGCACTGCCGCCCGAACTCGCTCTAGGTACTACTCCACCGTAGCACGCCTCGGCCCCTTCGCCGTGTTCGACGCGGTCGACCTGATCCTCGGGCAAGCAGACGATCTCGAGACGATCGAGGCGCGCGTCGACGAGCTGGCGGCGGCGGCCGGCGTGGACGCGGAGAGGCTGTTCGGCTGCTGCGCAGCATTCGCAGCCATGTCCGCTCGGGAACTCGCGAGTCAGGGAAACGCCGCGCACGCGCGCATTCAGGCTCTCCTCGAACTCGCCCCCGCAGTCGTCGACGCGCCGCAGACAGACGGCCCGGCGTTCGTGAACCGTCCGGCGACTGCGGTTTCGCGAAGGGCAGCGCGGCGCCGTTCCTGTCCGCCGCAGGGATCGGCTCCGTTTCAGCCCGAGATGGCCTCAACCTCGCGCCAGAAGGCATCAACGCGGGCGTTGAATTCGTTTGGGACCTCCTGGAAGGGTTGATGGGCCTCGTCCGGCATAACCTCGAGGCGCGCGTTCGGGATCGTCTCGGCGACGAATCGGCCGAAGCGCGGCGGCAGGATGGTGTCGAGCTCGCCCGCTATCACCAGCGTCGGCACTGCGACTTCGGAGAGGCGGTCGGCCGTATTGTGCGCGAGGCAGACGTCGACCTGCAGCTGGAACGCCTCGACCGACTGCTGGTGGGGGAATGCCAGCGCCTCCTCGACGATCTGGTTCACTAAGCCGTCCGCGTGTGCCCGCGGCGTGTAGACCCAAGTGAAGAACGCCTCGAAGAAGGCGCGCTCGCTTGGCGCGACTTCCGGCAGCCAGCGCCAGAATCTGAGCTGCGAGCGGAAGAGCGCGTCCGCGCGAGCGTACGTGCTGACGAGCACGAGGCTGCGGACGAGCTCCGGGTGCCTAAGCGCCAGCTCTTGCGCGATCGCGCTCCCCATCGAGAAGCCGGCAACGTGGGCTCTCGGGACACCCAGCGCCCGCAGCAGCGCGGCGGCGTCGTCGGCCATTGTGGTCGCTGACAGCGGGCCCTCGGGCAGCGGCGTGCGCCCCGACCCGCGGTTGTCGAAGGCCGTGAGGCGGTACCGGTCGGCTAAACCATCGAGTTGTTGCTGCCACGCCTCGGCGGGATCGCCGAGGCCGGCGATGAGCAGGACGTCTGGTCCGTCCCCGCGGCGTTCGGCCCAGAGCTTCGTCCCGTTTGCGTTGATCGACGCGCCCATCTCAGCCTCCTAGCGAATCGGCGCCTACCGCCTCGGCTCGCTATTCGCATTCAGGCGGAACCGGTTCGTGGGTCGTACTTCGTCTTAACGTCCTGGACGCTCGTAGTTCGTTCCATAACCCTCCCGCAAAAGCTGCTCGCCCTCCTCGAGGAACTGAATGCCGAGCGTCTCGATCCGGGCCAGCGCGGCTTCGAGCGCGGGGAGGTTCGCGTGCACGTCCCGTGACGACCGCGACGCTCATAGGACAACCTCCCTCCGACGCGGCTAGTAGCGTGGCGTCGATGCTGACCACCGCCCGGAGAGCGCCGCGCTCGCTTGCCGCGCAGACGACCGGCGTAAGACGAGCTCCTCCCGGCGGTGTGAGGCACCCCGAGCGGCAACAAGGCGTCGCCTTTCCGAGGCCTGCCTATGGGCACCCGCCACGGATGCAGCGGCCACGGAGGGTCGTCGGGGGCGTGGTCGCGGAGCTTCGCCGAGAAGCGCGGCGGCGAGTTCGCGGTCGTCACGATGACCATGCCGCAAGCACGAGTCGCCGCGCTCATGTAAGGCTCTCGAAGTACTCGGCCGCCTCGAGACGCGACGCCTGCGGGTAGTCATGGCCGCTGAGCGCCGCCGTGTCGTAGACGCTGCGTCGGAGCTCGACATCAGCGCCGAGGAGCGCCCAGAAGGCGCCCGGAGTGTCCTCGTACGGCATGCCGACGCTGCCGGCGTTGACCCAGCGGAGGCCGGTGAGCCACCGGTCGTCCTGGATGTGCGTGTGCCCTGCGATGACGACCTCGACGTCAACGCCCGTCACGATCCGAGCGAGCCGCTCGTCGGGCGTCAGCGGCGTCACGATCTCGAGATCGTTCTGCGGGACCGCATGGCAGAAGAGCACGCGTCCAAGCCCATCCACATCGAGCACGAGGGTCTCCGGCAGGCCGTAGAGGAAGTCGACCTGCTCTGCCGGAAGGCTCTCGCGCAGTCGTTCCAGCTCGCCCGGCGGCGGCCCGCCCTCGCGCGGAGGCGGCAGCTCGACGAGCTCGCGCTCGAGGTTCCCGCGGATCCAGCGCACGCGCGGGCCGAGCGCGCGCAGGCGCTCGACTGTCTCGACCGGAAACGCTCCGCCGGTGACGTCGCCGCCGACGACGATCGGCTCGTCGTCTAAGTCGGCGAGTACGGCGTTGAGCGCGGGCAGGTTGCCGTGGATGTCGTACAACGCCGCGACGACGGGGACAGCGCTGGCGGCAATGCGACGGCGCGGCGAATCGGTCACAGGCCGACGGCGTCGATCATCAGGTGGACGAGCTTATGCTGTTTTCGCTGTCGACCTGGACGCAAGCTATGCAGCGGCGGCGGAATGCAGGCGGTCCGGGGTCGCCGCCGATCGTAGGAGTCCCCGACTTCGTGCGAATAGGCTCGTTCGAGAGCGCCAAGCTGAATCGCTGAGGCCGGCGGGCGGGAGGGGTCTGTGCCTCTGCTGGCGACAAAGTTTCTACCCATTTTTCTACCCATCCGATCCCGTCTCATGGCTTCTGAGGTTGGCGAAGACTCGTTACGAAGAGGGTTCGGGGAGCTTCCGTCCTCGAGCTCCGAGACGACGCTTCGATGTTCTCGGCGGCCGCTAAACTCCGCAACGATCAAGAGCGTCTGACGGAGGCGGAGCGATCCTCAGTGGCCGAGGCGACGGTTCCGGCGGAGCGGCAAACCGAGTTGGTTCGCGCGATCCACTGGTCGGACGCGTTCTGGATCGCGTCTGGCGTGCCTGCGCTGCTCGTCTTCTCGGTTGGCTACATCGCCATCCTCGACGGGCCCGTCTCAGTGCTCGTGTGGGTTGCGTCCGTGCTGATCGGATTAGGCATGGCATTCGTGTACGCCGAGATGGCGGGCATGTTTCCGGAGAAGTCGGGCGGGCCGCCGGTGTTCGGCGCGCAGGCTTGGAAGCGCTACTTCAGACCGATCGCCCCTCTGAACATCTGGGGGTACTGGTTCGCATGGTCGCCCGTCCTTGCGATCGGCGGGCTCCTCATGGGGAGCTACATCCAGCGCGAGTGGGCTTCGGGACAAACATGGTCGGCTGATTGGACGCCGACCGCCGACTTCGGCATTCACCTCAACTTCGCCTACGTCGTCGGCGCCCTCATCCTGATCGGGCTCTTCTGGCTGAACCACTTCGGTATCAAGGAGAGCGCAGTCACGCAGCTCGTCCTCGCGATCTGCTCGCTGGTTCCCCTTGCCCTCATGATCATCGTCCCGATCTTCCAGGGGAAGGTCGACCTGGACAACTTGTCGCCGTTCGCCGTGCCCGACGCGCACGGATGGGACGCCTTCAAGCTCATCTGCGCCGGCCTCTTCGTCGCAGCCTGGAGCGCCTACGCCTTCGAGACCTCCGTCGTGTACACGGCCGAGTTCCGTCAGCCTCAGCGCGACGCGGCGCGCGCCATCTTCAGCTCGGGCGGCCTGTGCCTCTTCTTCTACGGGCTCGGCCCGTTCATCCTGTACACGGTCGTCGGCGGCCAGAAGATCCAGGAGGATCCGTCGACCGCGCTCGTGCCGCTCTCGGAGAGCGTCTTCGGCACGAGTGGAAAGATCCTGATCGTACTGCTCCTGATTGCCCTCCTCTTGAGCATTAACACCGCCATCCTCGGCTCCTCGCGCACGCTCTACCAGGCGTCCAAGGACGCCTGGATCTTCCGCTTCATGCAGTGGACCAGCCCCCGCGGCGTGCCGCTCAAGGCGATGGGATTCGACGTCCTCTTCAACCTCGTTCTCATGCTCATCGGAAACCCCATTTACATTCTGGCGGCGTCAACGGTTGGCTACGTGGTCTTCAACTCGCTCAACCTGATCGCTGGGTACTTGCTGCGGAAGGACGCAGCGGCAGCGGAACGGCCGTATCGGGCGCCCATCACGATGATTCGGCTCGGGGTCGTCTTCGCCGCGGTGAACTTCGTCCTGCTCTTCGTCGGCGCGCCCTCGTGGGGCTGGAAATACGTGGGAATCGGGTGGGGCATCGTCCTCGTAGGCATTGCGATCTACTACTACCGCGCTTGGAGCGACCGCCGAATTGCGGCGACGCAGGCGGCCGCCGGCTTCGGCGCGAGATGACTGAAATTCCAGACCGTCCCGACGAAGATCGTCTTGGCCCGGACCGCCCCTGGGCCGATTTGCGACCGATGATCGCGTACTTGGCGGTTGTCGGAGTCGTGCTCACGCTCGCGGCCAGGAACGGCTCCAGCTGGGCTTACGTCCTCGGGCTCGTGCTCACGCTCGTGTGGGTGCTCGGCTTTGTCCTCTCACATGAGAGGCGGGAGCGCTGGTTCCGCTGGTGACGCGGAAGACCGAGCTTGCTCGCGCTGATCGAGGCGGACCGTCCAGCTAATACCGCTGGAGTTCGAGAGTCCGCACTGGATTGGTACCGCGTCTCAGCGCACTTCGCTCTATTTACACGACGGAAGCAGCTAAAACGCCCGTGCCTCCGGAAATGGATCGCGCGCAAAAGAGGTTCAAGCGGGGAAGACCCGCGCCGCCCCTCATTGGTGCAACTCCCACGGCGGCTGATTAGTCGTATCCCGTCACGCAGCTCTCCCGCTTCCGCGTCCCTGGCCGCCGCGCAGCGTGCGGCGCAGCGAGCGGGAGCGAGCCGCGTGTCGCCTACCACGACGCGCGACGACGTCCGCCGGCCTTATGCCGTCGCCGTCCGTTCTGCGGGTCGCGGCAGGGACTGGGATCGTGCGTCTGCGCGAGCGCGGCGCGTGTTTGCTCAACCAGCTCTCACTCTTCATGAGGAGCGGAGCGTCGCCACGTGGGACGCGCTCACGTCCCAGAAGCGTCAGTCGACAACCTGGCCCGTCTCGCAGGGGCAACGGCGATGACCGGTGGCGCAGCCCGACGAGCCGCCCTCCCGCCGGATGCTTTCCGACCGCTGCCCGCGGGTTGCTAGCGTGGCGGAGCGTCACCGTGGCTCGTCGCCTCCTCTGCACGCTCGCCGTCTTGGCCGCGGCGCTCGCACCCGGCCAAGCGCGCGCCGCCGTCCCACTCGCGCCGTGCGGCAAGGCGCCGGGGCTCCAGTGCGCGCAAATCCCGGTGCCGCTCGATCGCAGCGGCTCGACGCCGGGAGCGCTCTCACTCCACGTGGAGGTCCTTCCGGCAAGGGGAACGCCAGTCGGAACCTTCTTCCTGATCGCCGGTGGGCCGGGGCAGGGCTCCGCGCGCGCCTTCGATCTCGGTTCGCGCCGCAGCGCGGACTTCATGCGCGCGCTGTTGCCCAGGTACACGCTCGTCGCCGTCGACAACCGCGGAACAGGCGCTTCAGGCGCCCTCACGTGCCCGCGACTGCAGAAGATGGCCGCGCTGACCGTGGACAAGCTTGCGCCGCTTGCTCGCGATTGCGCGGCGGCAATCGGCCGAAATCGCCAGTTCTATGCGACGCGCGATCATGCGGAGGACCTGGAGGCAGTGCGAGTGGCGCTCGGGCTCGGGAAGATCGCCCTGTTCGGCGTCTCGTACGGCACGAAGCTCGCGCTCGCATACGCGCTCGCACATCCGGATCATGTCGAGCGACTGCTCCTCGACTCCGTCCTCCCCGTCGAGCTCCCGGACCCGTGGGCGCGAGACGTGGTCAGCGCCATGCCGCAGACCCTCGCCGCGCTCTGCGCCGGCGCGCGCTGCCGCGGCGCGACCCCCGACTTCCGCGGCGATGTGGCAGCGCTCGCGAACAAGCTCGAGGCGCATCCGATTCGCGGCAGCGTGCCCATCAGCGAGTCCTCGGCCAAGAAGGTGCGTATGACGGGTGAGGACCTGCTGGGCCTCGTCGTCGACACGGACTTGAGCCCGGGACTCGCCGCGGAGCTACCGGCCGCCGTCCACGCCGCGAGGAAGGGATATACCCGTCCGCTGCTGCGCCTCTTCGCGCTCGACCAGAAGACCTCTTCGGTTCCGGCCGCGGAGCTGAGCGCGGGCCTCTACGCGGCGACGACCTGCGCTGATGGACAGTTCCCATGGGCACCGACGACGCCAGTCTCCGATCGTCGCGCGATCCTGAGGGCCGCGATCGCCGCGCTCGCTCCCGGCTCGTTCGGCCCCTTCGGAAAGTGGGCTGCACGACTCGGAACCGGCTTCTTCTGCGAGCTGTGGCCAACGCCTGTCGGGCAGGCCCCGCTCGCGCCGGGGCCCTATCCGAACGTGCCCGTGCTCGCCGTCAGCGGAGGCCTCGACTTTCGAACGCCGACGGCGAACGCACTCGCGGTTCTCCAGCACTTTCCGCAGGGGCATCTGCTCGTGGCGCCGGGGGTTGGCCACAGCGTCCTCACCACCGACCTGTCGTTTTGCTCACAGCGCGAGGTGCGGTACTGGCTCCTCGGGCTTCGGGTGTCCTCGAGGTGTCCGCGCGCGCCAGCTCTCGTGCCGGCCCTGAGCGCGTTCCCGAGGATCCGCGGCAAGCAGCCCCCGCGTTCGACGCTGGTCGTTGCCGCGAAGACGGTGCGAGAGGCCGAGGCGGCGTGGGCGATGACGGCAACGTCCTCCGTCAAGCTCGAACCGCGAGGGCTCTACGGCGGCAAGCTGCTCGCCTCGTCGGGAGGCCGCGCGTTCCGGCTCCTCCGATACAGCATCGCTCGCGGGGTACGGGTGACTGGGAACCTGAGGGCCACCACTACCACACTCCCATTCGTCTTCAAGGGGACACTCGCGGTTTCCGGCCCGATCGCGGCCAGCGGAACGTTGCACGTCTCCGGAAGCACGCTTTCCGGCGTCCTCGGGGGGCGCCGCATTGCCGGGCACGTTTAGGCGGCGCGGCGCCGCCTGAAACGGCGCGTGCCCCAGGAGCGATCGTCACGCACAGTCGAGGTCGTGGC
>JALZFG010000421.1 GCA_030861645.1 Actinomycetota bacterium | reverse complement strand
TTCCACACCAGTGCGAGCGGCTCGCGCAGCGCGCGGGGCTCGGCGTCGCGCGGACGGGCGGCGTCGGCGAGCACTGGAGCGGCGACCTCTTCCTTGCGTTCGCGACCGGCAACCGCCTCGAGGCGAGCGACCTCGGCCGGAGGCCCGCACCCGTCGCCGAGCTGCGGATGCTCGCCGACGCGCACGTCACGGGCCTCTTCGACGCCGTCGTCGAGGCGACCGAGGAGTCGATCCTGAACGCCGTCCTCGCTGCGGAGACGATGGTCGGGCGCGACGGCATCATCGCGCACGGCCTCGACGGCGACCTGCTGGTCGCCGCGCTGTCGCGCTACCGCTGGGAGCGGGCGTCATAGGCGAGGCCCTGCGGTTTGGCTTCAGTGTCAGCCCCGGCGACCCGCGCGGCGTTGCCGCCGAGCTCGCGGACGCGGAGGCGATGGGGTACGACCGCGTCGGCATCTGGGACTCGCCGGCGCTCTTCCGCGAGCCCTGGGTGACGCTGGCGGCGGCAGCGCAAGCGACGAACCGCCTCGCGCTGGGCACCTGGGTTACGAACCCGCTCAGCCGGCACCCGGTCGTGACCGCGAGCGCGGCGGCGACGCTCGACGAGCTCGCCGCGGGTCGAACGTACATCGGGATCGGCGCCGGCGGCACGGGAGTCTGGCACCTCGGTCTCGACGCGGCGACGCTCCGCCAGCTCGAGCGGTACGTCGTCGCGCTGCGCGAGCTGCTCACGGATGGCCGCACGTCCTGGGATGGGCGTACGGCGCGGCTGGACTGGCCGCACCGTGCCATCCCGATCATCGTCTCGGCGCACGGGCCGAAGTCGCTGCGGCTCGCCGGGAGGGTCGCGGACGGTGCGATCGTCGGGCTCGGCGTCACGCGCGAGGTGGTCGCGGGTTCACTTGAGATCCTGGACGAAGCCGCGGCCGAGGTCGGTCGCTCGGTTGCCGATCTCGATGTTTGGTTCACGTGCTTTTGGTTCGTGGAGGAGGAGCCCGGGCAAGCGGCGGCGAAGGCGGCGTGGGCGGCGACCGCGTTCGCACTGCACTTCGCCCGCTGGGGCGTCGAGGGCCGCTTCGTGCCGCCGGAGCACCGCGAAGCCGTCGTCGCGCTCGGCAAAACGTACGACCTGGCGACACATGGTGCCGTGCCGCCGTCACAGCAGGCACGCTATGCGCGGCTGGCGCAGGAGCTCGGCGTTTCGGAGTACCTGCGCCGGCGCTTCGTCTTCTCGGGCACACCGGACGAGGTCGAGGAACAGGTGCGTGCCGCCGTCGACGCGGGCGCCAGGAATTTCGACGGCGCCATTGACGCGGAGCTCTTCGAGCACCGGAACCGGATCACGAAGTGGGCGCGGCTCGTCCTTCCTCGCTTCCGGGCGGCGGGGCTCGCGTGATCGACCTCGTCGTCGCCGGCGGCCTCGTCGTCACCCCGGACCGGACGGCAGTGCGCGACATCGGCATCGCCGGGGAGCGCATCGCGTACGTGGCCGAGCCGGGCGCCGTCGGGCACGCCGACGCCCGCGTGATCGACGCGAGGGGCAACGTCGTCTTCCCGGGTGGTGTGGAGGCGCACGCCCACATCCACGAGCCGATGTACCGAGGCTGGTCGGGCGGAGAAGAGGTGTGGCTGCAATCGCCCGAGGGCGCAACCCGCGCGGCCGTGTTCGGCGGCACGACGACAGTACTCTCCTTCGCCTTCATGGGCGTCCACGTCGTCGAGCAGGAATTCGACGCCGCTGAGGCCGTCGACCACCGGCGTCAGGTCTTCACCGGCAGGTCGTACGCCGACTTCGGGTTCCACCCGGTGCTCACGGGGTCCCCGTCCGAGAGGACGATCGCGACCGTCGGCAACGCGATCGACGACGGAACGGCCACCGTAAAGCTCTTCACGACCGACCTGACGACGGGGCAGACCGGCGTGCGGATCGACAACGGGTCCGCACGCGAGGTCATGCGCGAGTGTGCAGAGCACGGCGCGATCGTGATGGTGCACGCCGAGGACGACGAGCTGATCAAGTACATG
Organism: Actinomycetota bacterium; assembly: GCA_030861645.1. Lineage (GTDB taxonomy): Bacteria > Actinomycetota > Thermoleophilia > Gaiellales > Gaiellaceae > JALZFG01. The sequence goes on along the minus strand of JALZFG010000421.1, from coordinate 1,170 downwards.
GAGGCGAAGCTCGCGCGCGAACGGCGTGACGAGCTCGGGAGCGTCGGGCTCGTCCACACGACCGTCGGCGAGGAGATCGCCGTCCGCTCGACAGCGCGCCTCGCCGCCGACGTCGGCGCAGGCCTCTACCTGGTGCACCTGACGGGGCGCGAGCCGCTGGACGCGCTCGCCGAGCTGCGCGAGCGGGGCCAGCCGGTGTACGGCGAGACACTGCACAATCTCCTCTGCTTCTCGAGCGAGGACTACGCGCGACCGGACGGCGCCAAGTTCCACATCGGCATGGGGCTCAAGCCGCCCAGCCACCAGGAGGCGCTCTGGCGCGGCCTCGCCGACGGTCGGGTCTCGGTGCTCGCGACCGACGAGTACACGACCTCGCTCGCCGTCAAGATGGGTGGCGCGAACCTGCAGACAACGCCGGGCGGACACGTCGGTATCGAGACGCGCGGGATCATCGGGTACTCCGAGGGTGTCGCGGCGGGTCGTATCACGCTCGAGCGGTTCGCCGATGTCTTCTCGACCAACCCGGCTCGGCTCATGGGTCTGTACCCGCGCAAGGGCGTGATCGCACCCGGCAGCGACGCCGACCTCGCGGTCTGGCACCCGGACGTCGAGCGGACGATAACGATCGGCGACCTCCACCACGACGGCGACTACAGCCCCTGGGAGGGCTGGCGGGTTCGCGGCTGGCCGGTGGCGACGATCTTGCGGGGGCGCCTGCTTGTCGAGAACGGTCGCCTCGTCGGTACCCCCGCCGACGGCCGTTGGCTTCCCCGTCGCCTCGACGCTGAGCTGCTTGCGCGGCCGGCGCTCTAGCGATGCCCGGCTTCCGGCAGGAGCTCGTGGCGCTCTTCGGCCGCCCCGTCGACGAGAACCCGACCCAGGTGATGGTCGAGGCCGCCTTCGCACAGCTCGGTCTCGATTGGCGCTACGTGACGATCGAGGTGGACACGGGCAATCTCGGCGCCGCCGTCGCCGGCGCCCGCGCCATGGGCTTTCGCGGCTTCCACTGCACGATTCCACACAAGGTCGCGGTAATCGCGCACCTGGACGCGCTCACCCCGACCGCCGAGCGGATCGGCGCCGTCAACTGCGTCGTGCGCCGGAACAGCCAGCTCGTCGGCGAGAACACCGACGGGCGCGGGCTCGTCGATGCGCTTCGGCGACGGCTCG
>JALZFG010000372.1 GCA_030861645.1 Actinomycetota bacterium | reverse complement strand
ACTCCGAAGAGGTCGGCCCGACCGGCGAGCAGCTTGGGAACTTCCCGCAAGCGTTCACGCACCTGGCGCTGATCAGTGCCGCCGTCAACCTCGACCGGCAGCTCGGCTGACGCCGCGTCGAAGCGGGCGCTCGCCCTCGAGCACGCGAGGGCGGGCGGCTTCGACGCGCTCGTTGCCGCGACCCCGCCGACCGTCCGCTGGCTCCTCTGCGGCCGCGGTCGGCCGATCAGCGCCTCCGAGCCCGAGTCGCCCTACCGCGTCGTCCTGCTCTCCGACCGCAGCCTCGTGCTCGTCCCCGACATCGAGCTCGCGCGCGTCGAGGACGAGGAGCGGTTCGAGGAGCTCGGCTTCGAGGTGCGAGCGTTCCCCTGGCACGAGGGCTCGCAACCGACGCTGGACGAGGTGCTCGCCGGCGGGAACGCGGGGTCGGACGTCCAGCTCGAGGCCGCGCTCGCACCCGAGCGGCGGACGCTGTCGGAGGAGGAGCGCGAGCGGTTCCGGCGAGCGGGCGCCGACGCCGCCGACGCGATGACGCGTGCTCTCGAGACAGTCGACGCGAGTGATACGGAGCTCGAGGTGGCGGCGCGCCTGGCGGCGGAAGCACGTGGCCGGGACTTCTTTCCCCCCGTCGTCCTCGTCGCCGGCGAGGAGCGCCAGAAGGTGTACCGGCACCCACTCCCGACGCGCGCTCGCCTCGGTCGTCACGCGCTGCTCGCCATCACGGCCGAGCGCGAGGGCCTCCACGTCTCGCTCACGCGGATCGTCTCGTTCGGTCCTCCGCCGGACGACCTCGCGCGACTCGTACGTCTGTGCGCTGAGGTGGACGCCGTCATGCTCCGGGCATCCCGTCCAGGCACGGTCCTCCGCGACGTCCTCGCCGCCGCCGCGCGCGCGTACGCCGAGCGCGGGTTTCCAGAGGAATGGCGCTACCACCACCAGGGAGGGCTGACGGGGTACCGCGGCCGTGAGGCCTTCGCGACGCCGGGGAGTGCGGTTGCCGTTCCGCCCTCGGCCGCCGTCGCCTGGAATCCCTCGATCACGGGCGGCGGCAAGTCCGAGGACACCGCCCTCGTGAGCGACGGCGGGATCGAGGTGATCACGAGGACGCCGTCCCTTCCCGAGCTCGACGTCGACGGTCTTCCGCGGCCAGGTATCGCTCAGCTCTGACTCGGGCTAGCCTTCGGCGCGTGAACACTCCGGAGCAGGGCGGCCTGCTTCTCGAGGAGGAGCTCCTCGCCGAGGAGGAAGAGCTGTGGCGCGAGGACTCCGGCGACGACCACGCAGGGTGGTACTGCGTCCGCACCGACCCCTTTCCCTGCCCCGCCCCCGGCTGCAGCTTCGTGGCCAACTTCATGACCGCGGTGCACCTGATCCTCGTCTGGGAGGAGGCGGACGACCCGAACCTGCTTGGCCACGCGCAGCGGGCGAAGGAGGTGGGCCGAAACCCGCGCGTCGTCGCGTACGAGCCGTCGTTCGGGCCGAGTGCCTCGTACTACGCGTGGGAAGCAGCGGGGCGGCCCGTGCACGGGATTCGCGCCGCATGATCTGGGACGGCGCCCGCGGGCAGCGCGGCGGGTGATCGAGCAGCGGTTCGGCGAGAGCGCGCCGTACTCCCTCGGCGTCGAGGAGGAGCTGATGATCCTCGACGCGGAGAGTCTCGAGCAGGTGCCCGAGGTCGACGTCTTCCTCCGCGGCGTCCGCGGTACGACCCAGGAAGAGGGGTTCGACACCGAGCTGTTCGCTTCCGTCCTCGAGCTCAAGACCGGCGTCTGCACGTCGGCGCGAGAGGCCGCGGCGAGGCTCACTGAGCTGCGCCGTGCGGCGGCGGCGATCGCGGAGCGACACGGGCTGCGGCTCGCTGCTGCGGGGACGCATCCGCTTACGGATCCGGAGACGCAGCCGATCGTCCCGAAGGGGCGCTACCTCGGCTTCGTCGAGTACGCCGGCGTCTCGGCGCGGCGCCAGGGCGTGAATGGCCTCCACGTGCACGTCGGCATGCCGAGTGCCGTCGCGTGTCTGCACGCGCTCGAGGGAATCCTGCCCTGGCTGCCCGTCGTGCTGGCGGTCTCGGCGAACTCGCCCTACCTCGCGGGCCGCCACACCGGCCTCGCGTCGAATCGCGCCGAGATCCTGGCCCAGCTCCCGCGCAGCAGCGCCCCGCCCCCCTTTCGCTCGTACAGCGAGTGGGAGGCGTTCGTCGAGCGGTTGATCCGCCTCGGACTCGCCGAGGATTACACGACCCTGTGGTGGGACGCGCGCCCCCACCCGCGCTTCGGCACGCTCGAGGTGCGGATGCCGGACCAGCCGACGGCGCTCACGCGCTCGTGCGCCTTCGTCGCGCTGATCCAGGCGCTCTGCGTGACCGTGCTCCGCGCCCGCGCGCCGGACTACGACCCGGCCGGTCGCGCGATCTACCAGCAGAATCGCTGGGCGGCGCTTCGCTTCGGGCCGGACGCCCGGCTCGTCGACGCCGATGGCGAGCGTACGGCGACGGCGGCCGAGCTCGGCGCAGAGCTGATC
>JALZFG010000363.1 GCA_030861645.1 Actinomycetota bacterium | reverse complement strand
GCGCGGTGACGCTGATCGGTATCGCGGACGACGTCTGGAGCGGCCCCGAGCGCGGCGTTCGCGCGCACCTTCGGGCGGGGCGCACCACCGGCGTGCTGAAGGCGCTCGCCATCCCGGCGGTCGCGCTCGCGGCGACGCGATCCGCCTCCGGCGCCCTCCTCGTCGCCCTCGCCGCGCACGCGCTCAACCTGCACGACACGCGCCCCGGGCGCGCGCTCAAGGCGTTTCTCATCGCCGCCGCCGCCGCTCGCGGGGACTCCCTCGCGTACGTCCCCGTTGCCGTCGCCCTGCTGCCGTACGATCTCCGCGAGATGGCGATGCTCGGGGACGCGGGCTCGAGCGCGCTCGGCGCCGTGCTAGGGTTGAGTTCCGTGGCGAAGTCGAGAGGCCGCGGGCGTTGGCTCGTTCTGGCCGCCCTCGCGGCACTCTCGCTTCTCGGCGAGTTTCGCTCGCTTGGCTCCCTGATCGAACGGACCCCCGTTCTCCGAGACCTCGACCGCATCGGGCGGCCGGCGTGACGTCGCGCCCGCCGAAGTACGTGTTCATCACGGGCGGCGTCGTCTCCTCGCTCGGCAAGGGAATCGTCGCCGCGTCGCTCGGCCGCCTCCTCAAGGCGCGCGGCCTCAAGGTGCAGGTGCAGAAGTTCGATCCGTACCTGAACGTCGATCCCGGCACGATGAGCCCGTTCCAGCACGGCGAGGTCTTCGTGACGGAGGACGGAGCCGAGACCGACCTCGACATCGGGCACTACGAGCGGTTCGTCGACGAGAACCTGTCGCGGAACGCCAACCACACGGCAGGGAGCATCTGGTACGCCGTCCTGCGCAAGGAGCGCAGGGGCGAGTACCTCGGCTCCACAGTGCAGGTGATCCCGCACATCACGAACGAGATCAAGGAGCGAATTCGCTGGTCGGCCGAGGCTTCGGACGTCGATGTCGTCATCAGCGAGATCGGCGGCACCGTCGGCGACATCGAGTCGCTCCCGTTCCTCGAGGCAATTAGCCAGTTACGCCGCGAGGCCGGGCCCGAGAACGTCGTCTACGTGCACGTCACGCTCGTCCCGTTCGTCGAAGCCGCGGGCGAGCTGAAGACGAAGCCGACGCAGCACTCCGTCAACGAGCTGCGCCGGATCGGCATCCACCCCGACGTCGTCGTCTGCCGCTCGCGCGAGCCGCTGTCGAGCGACATCCGCGAGAAGATTGCGCTGTTTGCGGACGTCGACCGAGAGGCCGTGATCCTGAGCCGCGACGTCCCCGACGTCTACCTCGTGCCCTCGGCGCTTCAGGCGGAGGGGTTCGATCGGATGGTCTGCGACAAGCTCGGGCTGGTCGGAGACGAGCCCACGCTCGGCGAGTGGCTGCGGCTCGAGGAGCGGATCGGCAGCCGCAGCGGCGTCGTCGAGATCGCGCTCGTCGGCAAGTACGTGAAGCTCCGCGACGCCTACCTGTCGGTGCACGAGGCGCTCAAGCACGCCGGCCTCCACCACGGTTGCGCCGTTCGCGTCCGCTGGGTGGATGCCGAGGGGATGTCGCTCGCCGAGGCGGGCGCCGAGCTCGAGCGCGCGGACGGCGTGCTCGTGCCGGGCGGCTTCGGTTCGCGCGGGTGGGAGGGGAAGATCCTCGCCTGCCGCGTCGCCCGCGAGCGCGGAATCCCCTATCTCGGCATCTGTCTCGGGATGCACGTCGCCGTGTCCGAGTTCGCACGCCACGTCGCCGGCCTCGACGGGGCGAACTCGACCGAGATGGATCCGGAGACGCCGTACCCCGTCATCGACCTTCTCCCGGAACAGAAGGAGATCGAGGACCTCGGCGGGACGATGCGCCTCGGCGCGCAGGCGGTCGAGCTTGCCCCGGCCACGCGCGCGGCGGAAGCGTACGGCGTGCCCGTCGTCGCCGAGCGCCACCGGCACCGCTACGAGGTGAACAACCACTTCCGCCCGCTGCTCGTCGAGTCCGGCCTCGTCGTCTCGGGCACGTACCAGCAAGGGCGTCTGGTCGAGATCGTCGAGCTCCCCGACCACCCATGGTTCGCCGCGAGCCAGTTCCACCCCGAGTTCAAGTCGCGCCCGACC
>JALZFG010000357.1 GCA_030861645.1 Actinomycetota bacterium | reverse complement strand
CCGCTTCTCAGGCGAAGGAATTGGAGCGCTCGCCCGATCATGAGGCGCCAAGGCTGCGAGACTGCGACAAACTCGCGAGAGAGGAGGGTCATCATGGCGATGCCTTCGGAGCCGCTCGTGCTGATCAATGCGTTCGAGGTGGCGCCGGACGAGGACGACGAGTTCATCCGCGGCTGGGAAGCCGCGCGCGATTACCTCCAGACGCAACCGGGCTACGTCGACACGGCTCTTCACCGCAGCGTCTCGCCGGACGCCGACCGCCGCTTCGTCAACGTCGGGCGCTGGCGATCGGTCGAGGACTTTCAGGCGGAGACGCAGAGCCCGGCGGTCGACGTGATGCAGCAGCTCGGCCGTTACCGTCCCCACCCTGGGCTGTACCAAGTCGTTCGCGCGTAGCGCGGACGAAGGGACGGCCCAGGCACGGAAGATAAGCGAGACGAAGGAGGAGCAGCAATGGCAGTCAAGCCCATTCCTGACGGCTACCACACCGTGACGCCCTACCTGATCGTCGGTCGCGCCGCCGAGCTGATCGACTTCACGAAGCGTGCGTTCGGAGCCGAGGAGATGTTCCGGATGCCCGGTCCGGGCGGCGCGATCATGCACGCCGAGATTCGGATCGGCGATTCGGTCGTGATGCTGAGCGATGCCTCGACCGAGAACCCGTCCACGTCGACGATGATCCATCTGTACGTGGAGGATGTGGACGCGGTCTACCAGCGCGCACTCGAGGCCGGCGCCTCCTCGCTGAGGGAGCCGGAAAACCAGTTCTACGGCGATCGCAGCGCCGGCGTGAAGGACGCGTTCGGGAACCAGTGGTGGCTTGCGACGCACGTCGAGGACGTCTCGCCGGAAGAGCTGCAGCGGCGTCAGGACGAGCTCGCGCGGCAGCAGGCGTAGGCGAGGGGCGGCGTGGCAGTGAAGGCCGGAGACGTCCTCGATATGCCTCCGCTCGGGATGCGCATCGTCTTCTTGAAGACGGCGGCGGAGACGGGCGGGGAGCTGCTCGAGTACGAGGTCGTGGGCCGGCCGAAGGGATTTCCGGCGCAGGCGCATGTCCATCCGCTGCAGTCCGAGCGGCATGAGGTCGTGTCGGGAGCGCTGATGGTGAGGATGAACGGCCGCGATCGCGTCCTCGGTCTCGGCGCCTCGATCGAGATTCCAGCCGGGAGGCCGCATCGCCATTACGCCGCCGGTTCCGGCGACGCGCACGTGCGCGTGGCGCTGCGACCGGCGCTGCGGACCGAGGAGCTCCTCGCGCGCCTCGCCGACCTCTCGCGCAGCGAGGAGATCACGGCGCGCGGCTACCTGAAGCCGCTCGCGGCGGCTCGACTGATCCTCGACTTTCCGCGGGAGGGGCACGCCGCGCAGCCGCCGGTCGCGCTGCAGCGGGGGTTCGCCCGCCTCGTAACGCGGCTCGCGGAGGGGCGCGGGGGAGGCGGCGAGTACGTCTTCGTCGACGAATGGGACGTCGCCGCCCCCGCCGACGCAGTCTTCGATCTCCTCGCCGACGCGCGGACGTACCCGTCGTGGTGGCGCGTCTACCGGGAGGTCGAGAGCGACGGGCCGCCGGAGCCCGGTCGCGAGTCGAGGCAGCATTTCAAGGGCCGTTTGCCGTACCACCTCCGGACGCGCTCGACGATCAGCGTCTTCCAGCCGCCCCGGCTCGTGGGGGCCGACGTGACCGGCGACCTACGCGGGCGCGGCCTCTGGACGCTCACGCCGGCGCCCGGCGGTGGGACGCATGTCCGCTTCGACTGGAAGGTGTTCGCGGACAAGCCGCTGCTTCGGGTGCTGACGCCGCTGCTTCGGCGGCTGTTTCGCTGGAACCACGCCTGGGCGATCGCGCGGGCTCGGGAGGGACTCGAGCCAGCCGCTCGGCGTCGCGCCGACGTTTCTGACCGATCCTGAGGGGCCGCTCGCGCGGCTGACGCGATGCTGCCGACGTAGCAGTCTTGCCCGGCACGCGGCGCGGGAGGGGAATCGAACGCTCGCTGCCTCGACGGTGCCTCGGGAATGCTGGTGTTGCCAGTCGCGTCTCGGGAAGCTCGTCAGATCGTGCGTCCCGTTCGAGTACCACAAGCAGAGACGGCCGCCGGAGAAGGCTCGGCAGGCCGTTTTGCCAGGCGAATGTACCGCGCTCCTAGCGACAATCCCATACGCCGACTCTTGCTTTCATTTGCCGACCGTGGTTCGATACCCGCGGCCGTGCTTCGAGCGGCCGCAGTTCGAACTGGGGGAGTCTGAATGAGCGGTGCAGGGTCGAGATTCAGCCGGCGCGCGTTCGTGCGTGGTGCGGGCGGAGCCGCCGTGGGCGCGATCAGCGCGCGGGGAATCTACGAGGCGCTCGATGCGATGGGGCTCGCGGCGCCTGAGCGCGCCGCGGCGGCGACGGTAACCCGGCCGGAGGAGCAGTACTTCGTCACGGGCCTCGAGAAGATCACGGACAACGGGGTGGAGGTTGTTATTCCGCCGATCTACAACGACGTCATCACCGCGAAGCTCGCGGCCGGCGTCAAATGGAACGCGGGGACGCTGAAGAGCGCGCGCTCTCGGCTCGAGTCGGCGCTTCGCAGCGTCGAGGAAGGGTTGCCGCCGACCGCGGGGGGGCTGACGATCGTCGTCGGCTGGGGTCTCCCCTACTTCCGGCGCTACGTGAAAGCGGCGTGGGAGGCGTACGCGCCTGTGGATGTCGCCCTGTCACAAGCGACGGGCACGCAGCAGCGCGCGGTCCTCGACGCGATCAAGTTTCCGAGCGATCCGACCGACCTTGTCCTCGAAGACAACGAGGTCGTCTTCAAGCTTCGGAGCGACTCGCAGCAGATCCTCAAAGGCGTGGAGTCGGCGCTGTTTGAGAACAAGGCCAGCACCGCGTACCTCGGGAACCTCTTCGACTTCACAAGCAACAGGAAGGGTTTCCTGGGGCGAGGGTTCGGTACCACGAGCGCCGGAAAGCAGCTCGCGATGAAGGCGGGAGTTCCTGGCGCGCAACTGATCCCGGACAACTCTCAGCTGATGCTCGGCTTCACGAGCACCCAGCCGGCAGCCCTCGGCTCGGGGAACATCGCGAGCTTCGAGACGCTGCCCGGCGTCACCGACCAGCGGCCCGGGACGTACTTCGCGGCGGGGTGCGCGATGCACCTCTCGCATCTCTTCCTCGACCTTGAGCGGTGGTACGACCCTGCAAAGGGCGGCTTCGACTACTCGACTCGCGTTGCCCGCATGTTCTCGCCGCACGACCCCGTGCCGGCGGACAGCAGCACCGTGACGCTCCCGAACGGTCCCGAGAACGTCTCGTCGAAGGAACAGCTGCTGGGCGACGCTGCACAAGGCCTCGTCGGCCACAACGAGACGCTGCAGCAGGCAGCGCGGCTTCCAGCGGACACGACAGACAACTACGGCAAGTGGCGAGCGAAGGGGACGGCGATTCCGATCCGCGAAGACTTCAACACGCTCGACAACCCGTTTGCTTGGTCGGCAAAACCGGAGAAGGGCATCGAGGGTGCCTCCGCGGCTGCCGGCTTGCACTTCGCCGTCTTCGTGCCGACGAGCAACGCCTTCCACAGAGCACGCGCCGCGATGGACGGCGTCCTCCCCGACGGCACGAACTTGCGCACGGAATACGGCATCACCGACGCCCAGAACGGGATCAACGCCGTTATGCGCGCAACGCACCGGCAGAACTTCCTCGTTCCGCCGCGCTCGCGGCGATCGTTCCCACTCGTCGAGTTCCTGCGGTGAGGAGAGCGCAGAGCTCGGCCGCTTTACCGGGGCCGCTGCTTCGACCTGTTCGGCGGCGGCAAAATCGCCGGCCGTGAGCTAGCCGGCGAGGGCGAGGAGGTCCGCAACCGGGGCG
>JALZFG010000308.1 GCA_030861645.1 Actinomycetota bacterium | reverse complement strand
GTCGTCGACCCGGAGGTCGACGGAGACGTCGCTGAGGCCGGCGTAGCCGGCGTCCTTCTTCACGACGTAGAGCGCGGCCGACTGCTGGCCGCGGCGGTCTCCGCCTGCCGCCTGCGCCGCGGCGAGGCACTCGAGCAGGCGCTCGGCGAGAGCACCGTCGCTTGCCTCGAACGTCTCGGCGAACGCGTCGACCGTCGCCCGCGAGACGAGGATGTTTCCCTGCGCGGCGTACCCGGGCCCCGTCCTCCCGCCGGCCCACTCGAGGCAGCCGGGGCCGGTGTAGCTCGCACCGACGCCCTTGCCGTCGACCACTCCTACCTGACGCTGCTCGCGGCCGTCGTCGGCCTCGGTCAGCGCCGCGACCACCTCCTGCGCGGCGCGGCCCTGCCGCAGAAGCGCGAGTCCCTCGGGCCCGTAACGCGGGTTCGCGTAGGACTGCGTGGCGATCGCGCCGACCTGTGCCTCGGCCCAGGGCACGATCGCGCCGACGGCGAGAAACTTCGACTGGACGGCGACTCCCCACTGCTGCGCCGCGACATCGCAGGCGACGATCGAGTACGTCGCGACCGCGCCGTCCCTCGCAGCGGCGCGGGGACGCCGGGCGTCAGCCATACGTCAACGCGGTCAGATCGAGCTCGAGCAGCTCGCGTGCGGAGCGGGGTACGACGACCGACGCCACCTCCGGGCGCGAGAGCGCCTCCTTGACCGCCTCCGCAGTTCGGGCACGGACGACGACCGGCACGCCTCGCCGGTGTGCCTCGCGCAGCCGCCGCGTGTCCGAGACGCTCTCCAGGACGAGTGCCTCGGCGAGAGGCACGGCCGGATTGCCCTCGAGCGCGATCTCGGGAACGCGCCTGCCGGTCGCACCGAACCAGCGTTCTCTCATCGACGCGGCGGCGCTGCCGCGCTCACAGGCGAACTGTCTCGCCGGGTGGAGCGTCGAGGAGCTCCACGTCCGCGCCCTGCTCCCGAAGCTGCTCGGGGCGTCCCGTCAGCAGCGGGAACGTGCCGTAGTGGGAGGGGAAGACGCGTCGGACGCCGAGCAGCTCGACTGCAACCGCGGCTTCGCGCGGGCCCATGGTGAAGTGATCGCCGATCGGCAGAACCGCGAGATCGGGCTCGTACAGCCGTCCGATCAGCTGCATATCGGAGAAGACTGCCGTGTCGCCGGCGAAGTAGACGGTCGTTCCGTCCTCCAGCTCGACGACGAAGCCCGCTGGGTCGCCGAGGTACGTCACGGCGGCGCCCTCGCCGACGAAGCCGCCCGAGTGCAGGGCGTGCGTCATCGTGAACCTGATCCCATCGACCTCCTGCGTCCCGCCCTTGTTCATCCCGCCCTGGGATGCGCCTTCGACTCCTTGCGCCTCGAGCCAGCTGGTCAGCTCGAAGATCGCGACGACCGCGGGACGGTGACGCCGCGCGAGCTCGACCGCTTCGCCGATGTGGTCGGTGTGGCCGTGCGTGATCGCGATCACGTCGATCCGCTCCGGCTCGCGCTCGTTCTCGGGGCAGCGTGGGTTCGAGAGCCAAGGATCGATGTAGATCCGCTTCCCGCCCGGCGTGTCCAGCCGGAACGCCGCGTGCCCGAGCCAGGTCAGCTCACCCGCCATACGCGTCTCCCTTCACCGTGATGCCTCGGAGGGTAACGAAGACGGCGGCCGCGGGACCGACGTGGCCCCGCCGACAACCCCGGCGAGCCGGCCCGCAGCTCGCCGCCCCGCTTCTACAAGGGGAGCGAGTCCGCCGCGTCCCGTGCGAGGTCGATCAGGGGCTGCACGGCGAAGAATGCGCCGACGGTCACGACGAGCGACGCCACGACGGCGCTCGAGAGGAGGCGCTCGGCGGGAGGTGAGCCGCCGGCGGGCGCGAGCCGGAGCTCCGCCGTGGGCCGCATGTACATCGCGCGGATGACGGCGAGGTAGTAGTAGAGGCTGACCGCGGTGGCCAGGACGCCGACGATCAACAGCCACGTCCACCCGCGCTCGTACGCGGAGGAGAAGACGTAGAACTTGCCGGTGAAGCCGCCGGTCAGCGGCAGGCCGGCGAACGTGAGCATGAAGCCGAGCATCGAAGCGCCGAGCAGCGGGCGCTCCCAGCCGAAACCCGCGAGGTTGTCGAGCGTGACGGCGCGGCCGAGCTCGCGCTCCCGCGCGGCGACGACGGCGAAGGCGCCAAGCGAGGCCGCCGAGTACGGGATCAGGTAGTAGAGGAGCGCGCGCCCGCCGAGGTCGCTGTTCGCGGCGACGGCGATGAGCAGGAAGCCCGCGTGCGAGACGGAGGAGTAGGCGAGCATTCGCTTGAGGTTCCGTTGGACGAGCGCGGCGAGGTTGCCGATGGCGAGCGACGCGCAGGCGATCGCGCCGACGCCCGCGGTCCAGAGCTCGGCCTCCGGCTGGAACGAGGTTGCGAGGACGCGCAGCGCGAGCACGACGGCGACGGTCTTCGTCGCGGCGGCCATGAACGCGGTCACGGCCGAGGGCGCGCCCTCGTAGACGTCGGGCGTCCACATGTGGAAGGGCGCGGCCGATGCCTTGAAGCCGAGGCCGGCGAGGATCATCGCGAGCCCGGCGAGCAGAAGGGCGTCGTCCTGCAGGCCCTGCGCCGTGGTGGCCCGCGCGATGTCGGCGAAGGCGAGCTCGCCGGTCGCGCCGTACACGAGCGCCGCGCCGAAGAGCAGGACGGCCGAGCCGAAGCTTCCGACCACGAGGTACTTCAGTCCCGCCTCGAGCGAGCCGACGCGCTCGAGGTCGATCGCGCAGAGGATGTAGAGGCAGAGCGAGAACCACTCGAGGCCGAGGAACAGCGTCAGGAGGTTGTTCGCGGAGACGAGGAACGCCATCCCCCCGCCCGCCGTCGCGAGCAGCGCGTAGTACTCCGGGCCGTGTCCTGTGCGGCGGCGCTCCCCATGGGAGATGAGAACGGCGAGGAGCCCGGAGCCGGCGACGATCATCTGGGCGAGCGCCGCGAAGCGGTCGCGGCGGATCGCGTCTCCGATCACCGCCTCACCCTGCGCGCTCTCGGTGTAGAGCACCACCGCCGCGGCAAAGGCGCCGACGAAGCCGAGCGCGCACACGAGCGCCGCGAGGGGCG
>JALZFG010000300.1 GCA_030861645.1 Actinomycetota bacterium | reverse complement strand
GCTTGGAGATCGTCCTCGCTGCGCTCGCCGAGGCCGGGGCCGGCCGCGAGCACGTCGTACGCACGCGCGCCTTCGCAGCCGGGCGCGAAGACTTCGACCAGGTGGCGCGCGCGCACGCCGAGGTCTTCGGAGAGACGCGGCCGGCGGCGACATACGTCGTCGCCGGCCTGGTCGACCCGCGCTGGCGCGTCGAGATCGAGGCTGACGCGATCGTCGACTAGTTTATGGGCCTGTCCAGGACAGGCCCTCCGGGCGCCTGGCGGCTGCAAAGCGGCGCGATGGGGCGTCCTCAGTCGCGCCGATATCTGCCGATATTGACGCTCCCTGCGTCCTTGCCTCGCTTGCTTTTCGCTCGCCACACGCGACGGCAACCTTTCTGGACAGGCCCTTAGTGCGGCTCGCGATCCTCACGGGGATCTACGTCGGCGTCGTCTGCGCTGCCCAGATCGGTGCGAACAAGATCGTCGAGCTTCCGTGGCAGGGTCTTTCGGCGCCCGGCGGGACCTACCTCATCGGCCTGACGCTCGCCCTCGTCGAGGTCGCCCACCTAACTGCGCCCACGCGCCGCGAAGGCTGGATCAACGCCGAGGTGATGATCGGCTGCGGCTTCGTCGCCTCCGGGATCCTCGCCGCGTGGATCGCGATCGTCAACGAGATGGAGCCCGCGTTCCCAGGCCAGCACTTCGGTGAGCTCGCGGATACGTGGCGGATCGTGGCCGCGAGCCTGGCGGAGTTCGCGGTCTCCGAGACCCTCGACAACACGATCGGCGCGTGGATGCGCGGCCGCTTCCCCGATGCCGTTCGTGTCGTCTCGACGAACGCGGTCAGCGCGCCGCTCGACAGCATCGTCTTCCTCGCGGCAGCGTTCGGTTCGCTCTCCTTCATCGAGGGGCAGATCGTCGCGAAGCTGGAAGCGACGGTCGTGCTCGGGCTGCCCGTGGTGCTCGCGCTGCGCCACCTCGCGCGCGATCGCGGAGCCACTATCGTTCTGGCCCCGCGATGAAGCAGATCTACCCCGCCTCGATAACCGGGAAGGGCTTTGCGCACGGGGGGAGCGTGCTCGAGCATCGCTTCGGCGAGGGCGACCCGTACACGCTCGGCGTCGAGGAGGAGTACATGCTGCTCGACGCCGACTCGCTCGACCTTGTCCAGCACGTGGACACCGTGCTTGCGGCGGTGGCGGGCACGGAGTTCGAGGCGCACGTCAGTCCGGAGCTGATGCAATCCGTGATCGAGATCACGACGCCGGTGTGCCGCACGGCCGGCGACGTCGACGGCGCGCTTCGGCAGCTTCGCGACTACGTCTCCTCGATCGCGCACGAGCAGGGGCTTCGCGTCGCCTCGGCCGGAACCCACCCCTTCAGCCTCTTCGAGCGGCAGCGGATCACCGCGCGCGACCGCTACCAGAACCTCGTCGACCAGCTCCAGTACGTCGCGCGGCGCGAGCTGATCTTCGGACTCCACGTGCACGTCGCCGTCGACGATCCGGAGAAGGCGATCCAGGTCGTCAACGGCTTGCTCGTCGATCTCCCGGGCCTGCTCGCGCTGTCGGCGAGCTCGCCGTTCTGGCGCGGCGAAGCGACGGGGTTCGCGTCGAGCAGGCAGGTCGTCTTCGCCGCCTTCCCGCGCTCGGGCCCCCCTCCGCGGTTCCGCGACTACGCCGACTATGCGGAGGTCGTCGGTCAGCTCGAGAAGACCGGGTGCATCGCCGACTACACGCACATCTGGTGGGACATCCGACCGCACGCTCGACTGGGGACGGTGGAGATCCGCATCTGCGACGCCGTGACACGCCTCGAGGATGCGGTCGCGCTCGCGGCGTACATCCAGGCGCTCGTGAAGTACTACTGCGACCGCGTTGAGCGCGGCCTCGAGGTGGCGACGTACCACCGCATCCTGACGACCGAGAACAAGTGGCTCGCTGCCCGCTACGGGCTCGAGGCGCCGGTGATCGACCTGCTCACCGGACGACGCAACCGCGTTCCCGTCTCGCAGCTCATTCGTCGGACGCTGCGGGACGTGGAGCCGCACGCCCGCGACCTCGGCTCGGAGCGGGAGCTCGAGGGAATCCCCGCGATTCTCGAGCGCGGCAACGGCGCCGACCGCCAGCGGCGGATCTACAACGCGAACCGCGACATCGTCGAGGTCGTGCGCGAGATCGCCGCCGCGACGACCGTTCAGCCCGTCGCGGCGTAGGAAGAAGTCCGGACCTCCTCCGACGCCGGACGCGTATGGACCCCGTGCGGAGAGCGGCTCGTATAGTCGGCGCGGGATGCCGGGTGCGCGCGGCGAGCGTGCCTGGGTGCGGGGCGCCCAGGCCGGGTCGGCCTCCGACCTCGAGGCCCTCTTCCGCGCGCACTGGCCGCGCGCGCTCCGCGC
>JALZFG010000291.1 GCA_030861645.1 Actinomycetota bacterium | reverse complement strand
GTGCTGTTCTGCGTGCGCTGGGGGCTCGATCAAATCGTCGTCGGGATCGCGATCACGCTCGCCGCCGAAGGCGCGACCGCTCTCATCTTCGACTCCCAGTTCGCCGAGACGCGGCCGACGCTCGGCGCGGCCGAGCGCGTCTCGATTCCGGGGTTGTCGAGCCTCCCGGTCGTGGGCGGGAAGGACGAGAGCAACGGGAGCATCTTCAGCCAGCCGCTCGTCGTCTACCTCGGTCTCGCCCTGGTCGTCCTCGTCGCCTGGACGCTCCGGCGCACGCACCTCGGCCTGAACATCAAGGCTGCCGGCGACCGGCCCGCCGCGCTGGATGCCGCGGGCGTCAGCGTCGCCGGCATTCGCTCATTCGCCGTCCTCTTCGCCGGTGCGATGGCGGGTCTCGGCGGCGCCTACCTCTCGATCGTCAGCGCCGGGCTGTTTCAGGACACGCTCGTCGGCGGTCGTGGGTTCATCGCCATCGTCCTCGCGATGCTCGCCCGCGGCCGGCCGCTCTGGGTCGTCGTCGGCGCCTTCCTGTTCGGCGCCTCGCTGTCGATTGCGGATTGGGCGCAGGTCGCCGGCGTCGACGTCCCGACCGACGTCGTCTTCATGCTCCCGTTCATCCTCGTCCTCCTCGTCCTCGTCGTTCTCGGACGGAGGGCGTACCTGCCGGCCGCCCTCGGCCTTCCGTACGTACGCGGAGCTCGCTAAGGAAAGGAGATCGAATGCGCGAGCCAGACTTCACGCTCAGCGCTGGGCCGACCGCCGCTTCGCCGCGCGTCCTCGCGGCGCTCGGCTCGCCGATCACGTACCACTACGACCCGGCGTTCCTCGAGGCGTTCCGCCGGACGGAGCGCAAGCTCGCAGAGCTGTTCCTGACGAAGAACGACGTTCTCCTCATGCAGGGGGAGGCCGTGCTCGGGCTCGAGGCGGCGGCGCGCTCGCTGGTGCGAGCCGGGACGCCGGTCCTCAATCTCGTCTCCGGAGTCTTCGGGAAGGGGATGGGCTACTGGCTGAAGGACTTCGGGGCAGAGCTCCACGAAATCGAGGTCGCCTACAACGACGCCGTGGATCCCGAGAGCGTCGAGCGATACCTCGACGACCATCCTGAGATCGAGCTCGTCACCGTCGTCCACTCCGAGACGCCTTCCGGGACGCTGAACGACGTCTCAGCGATCGGGCCGATCGCCAGCGAGCACGAAGCACTGACGCTCGTCGACTGCGTCTCTTCCATCGGGGGGATGCCGTTCGCGACGGACGAATGGCAGCTCGACGTCTGTGTCGCCGGGCCGCAGAAGTGCCTCGCCGGACCGCCGGGGATGTCGCTGATGACCGTGAGCGACTCCGCCTGGGAGACGATTCGCGCCAACCCGGCCGCTCCTCGCTCGTCGTTCCTGTCCATGCTCGACTGGAAAGAGCAATGGCTCGACGGCGGGAAGTTTCCGTTCACGCCGTCCGTCGCCGACGTTCACGGAGTCGAGGCAGCCTGCGACGACGTCCTCGAGGAGGGGTTGGAAGCGAGCATCGCGCGCCACCAGCGCGCGGCGCTCGCAACTCGAGCGGGCGCCAGGACGATGGGACTCGAGCTCTGGCCGCGCTCAGAGGAAATCTCGGCCACTTGCGTCACCGCCGTCGCCGTTCCGGACGGGCTCACCGATACTCAGGTGCGCGACCACTGCCGCGAGCGCTACGGCGTCATGATCTCCGGTGGTCAAGGCGCCGGGAACCTGGTCCGGATCGGCCACATGGGGCCGACGGCGCGCTCCCTCTACCCGATCGTCGGCCTCGCTGCGCTCGGACGGACGTATGCTGACCTCGGAGCATCGGTCGAGGTGGGCGCCGGCGTCGAGGCGGCGCTCGAGATCCTCGCCTCGGCCGAGGTCGCGCTGAACCGGTGACGCTTCCCCCGTTCGACCTCCATCGCCCGCGCTCGCTGGAGGAGGCGACCGAGCTCCTTGACCGGTACGGCGACGACGCCGCCGCCTATTGCGGCGGCACCGAGCTTCTGCTTCTGCTCAAGCTCCGTCTCGCATCCTTTGGGCACCTCGTCGATCTGAAGGGGATCGAGGAGCTGCGCGGCGTGCGACGCGACGACGGCGCCCTCGTCGTCGGCGCCGCCGTCGCCCATCGCGAGCTCGAGCGCTCTCCGGTCGTGCGTGAACTCCTCCCGGCGCTCGGTTCGATGGAGCGACGTGTAGCGAACGTCCGTGTCCGGCACGTCGGCACGCTCGGCGGCAATGTCTGCTTCGCCGATCCGCGCTCGGATCCCACGACGTTCCTGCTCGCGCTCGATGCCGAGCTCGAGTGCCGCCGCGGCGGCGCGAGGCCGCGGCGGATCCGGGCTCGCGACTTCTTCCTCGGGCCGTACCAGACCGCGCTCGCAGCCGGCGAGATCTTGACTTCCGTGCGGATTCCCGTGCCGCCGGGCGCGACGATCGTGCACGAGAAGTTCGCCTTCTACGAGCGGCCCTCCGCCACGGTGACGTGTCTCCTTCGAGGGCAGGGCGGCGAGGTCGCGGACGCGCGAATCGCAGTGGGGTCTGTGGGTCCGCGACCAACCCGAGCGAGAGATGCGGAAAGACGGCTGCTAGGTGCACCCTTCTCCGCGTTCGACGAGGGGGAGTCGGTCGAGGAGGTGGCAACGCTCGCCGCTGAGGCGTGCGGCGCCGTCGACGACGCGACGGGGTCAGCCGACTACAAGGCGAACCTGGTCCGGGTGCTCGTCACGCGGTCGATACGACGCGCAGTCAGCACCGCGGCGTAGGCCTCGCTACGCCGTCTCGGCGCTGGTCTTCCTCGTCGCGCTCGTGTTCGGGGCGGTGAGCGGATCGGGAGCGGCTGCTGCTCGCCGCGATGCTCATCGTCGCGGGCGCGGCCCTGATCGGAGCCTTCGGCTAGACAGGTTCCGGTCGCTCCGCTTCCTCCTGCTCGCGAAGGAAACGCGCCAAGAAGAAGGCAAAGACGGCGAAGAAGACGACGGCCTGCTCGCCGGCCATCGTCACGCCTGCGATCTGCTGGTCTGCGAGGTCGGAGAGCCCCCACAGCTGAGGTGCGCGCTCGTAGAAGGAGTAGACCGGCTCCGGTAGGAGCGTGAGCAGGAGCCCGAGCGGGCTCGCAAGCACGAACGCCGCAAAGAGATACACGACTCGCACTCCGGTAGAGAGCGGCCACGGCCGCTCGTGGACGACCGGCCACCAGAGGAGGACGCCCGTCCCGAAGTAGCAAGCATGCTCGAGGTGGAGCAGCGTCGTCGGGTGCTCGAGCGCTGCGTCGTACGCCCACGGCAGGTGCCAGGCGAAGTAGCTGAAGAGCCAGAGTGGCAGCGCCACGGCGGGATGCGTGAAGAAGCGCGCCGCCGGAAGCCGAGCGAGCGCGGCGGCGAGCGCCGGCGGAACACCGACGACGGCGAGCGCCGGCGCCCACTCGGCGAGGACCACGTTCTGGAGCAAGTGCGCCGAGAGCAGGTAGTTGAGCGCAAGCGTCTGAAGCGGCGTGATCGAGACCGCGAGCACGAGCGCCTGCGCGGCGACGAAGGACGCGATGCGCCACCGCGGCGCCGGGAAGCGGCGGAGGAGGGCGAAGTAGGCGATCGTCAACGCCGGAACGAGAACGATCGCTTCGAGGTCCCAGGCCCACGCGTACGGGTCGATGAAGCAACGGTACTCGCGCTCGGAAGGACAAACAGCGCTGACCCCGGGTCAGCTCGCCGGCCGAGGACGCCTGCACGACGGCGCGAGGCTCGTGGAAGCTCGACTATCCTGTTGGAAGAGCGCGGGCGTAGCTCAATGGCAGAGCTCCAGCCTTCCAAGCTGGCTATACGGGTTCGATTCCCGTCGCCCGCTCAGCGAGAATCCGCTGGAAACGGCGGGTCTCTTGTATTCGAGCGGCAGTCGCGCGCGCCGCCGGATCTGCCAAAACGCTCGAGCGGGGCGGGCGCGCTCGTCGAACCACGCGTTCCCGCACCCCCGGCTTTCGGCGAAGCCGTCGTCCGTGAGCCGCGCGATTCGCGACGACCAGCCGCAGGCTCGGCTCCGTGTCGGTCATACTCTCGGCGTGGTCAATGACAATTCGGAGGCGAGCGGCCGGAATAACGAGGCGGCGCGCGGCGCGCCCGATGAGGGGCGCGGCGTCGCGGAGCTTCGCGATTCCGTACCCGCGGACATCCGCAACGTCTCGTTTCCGGTCTCGGTTCGCGGCTACGAGCGCCGGGCCGTGGATACCTACGTCGAACGCGTCAATCGCCTGATCGCGGAGCTCGAAGTTGGTCGCTCGCCGCAGTCGGCCGTCCGGCACGCGCTCGACCGGGTGGGCGAGCAAACGAGCGGCATTCTCCAGCGGGCGCGCGAGGCGGCCGAGCACATCACCGGCAGCGCGCGTCAGGAAGCGGAAGAGACGACCGGTCGCGCACGCGCCGAGGGAGCCGAGATCATCGCGAACGCGATCGCGGAGGCGGACGACATGGTCTCCCGCGCGAGGGCGGAGGCGGAGAGCACTGTCGCGCGAGCGCGCGCTGAAGCGGCCGAGCACCGCGAGCGGTCGGAGCAAGAGCTCGCGACGCTGCGAGACGCGGCCGAGCGGCGGATGCGGGAGCTCCGCGCGGACACGGACGCGATCTGGGAGGAGCGCCGCAAGCTGCTCGACGAGCTCCGTCGGATGGCAGCGCGCGTCGAGGAGGTCGCGAACGAGTTCCCGCGCCGACTCACGGAGGAGGAAGGACGGCAGGAGGCCGAGGCGGCGAGTCAGACCGCGGTAACCGCGGTCGGCGCAACCGCTGAGCACGCAGGGACGCAAGCCGAGCCATCGGCGGGAGGAGCTGAGGCGGCCGCCGGCGAGGAGCCGGAGGCGGCAGCTCGACGCCGCGATGGCTAGCTCGCCCGCCGCCTGAGCCCGAAGTACGCCTGGTAGATCTCCCGCGCGGCGGGCGCCGCCGCCTCGGCGCCGAACCCGCCGTGCTCGATCAGGACGACGACGACGACGCGTGGGTGTCCGGCCGGTGCCCACGACGCATACCACGAGTGGTCGCTTCCGTCGCCGGTCTGGGCCGTTCCCGTCTTGCCGGCGACCGGGATCGGAAAGCTGCCGAAGACCGATCCGGACGTGCCGGTATGGGCGGCGTCGTACAGCCCCTCGTGGATCGCCCACAAATTCGGAAGGCGGAGGTGTCTGCGCGGCGGGAAGCGCAGCCGGCGGACGACGTCCCCCGACGGCGAGAGCAGCGCGTCGCCGAGGTGCGGGCGGAGGACCGTTCCCCCGTTCGCGAGCGCGGCGTACGCGACAGCGAGCTGGAGCGGCGTGACGGAGAGCTGGCCCTGCCCGATCGAGAGGTTCACCGAGTACCCCGTGAACCAGATGCGTTGCCACGGAACGGTGAACGTGCTGCGCAGCCAGCCCGGGGTGGGCACGACGCCCGCCGCCTCCGCCGACAGGTCGATCCCGGTCGGGCGCCCGAGCCCGAGAAGCTTCGCCCAACGCTGCATGTCCAGGCTCCCCGAGGCGACGCGGCGGCGGTCGAACATCACGCCGAGGCGGTAGAACCAGGTGTCGCACGACGTCGAGAGCGCCTGCCGGAGCCCGAGCCAGGCGTTCACGCCGGGCTCGACGTTGTGGAAGACGGTGTTCCCGACCGTCAGCGAGCCGGTGCACTGGAGCACCGAGTAGGGTGAGATCAGTCCTGCGGCGAGCGCGGCTTGAGCGACGATCGGCTTGAACGTGGAGCCGAGCGGGAAGACCCCCTGCGTCGCCCGGTCGATGAGCGGAGGGCCGTTGCCGGCGAGGAGCCGCGCGAGGTACTTGGAGTTGCGCGCCGCCGCGATCTGGCTGAAGCTCGGGTAGCTGGCAAGCGCGCGAATGGCGCCGGTACGGGCGTCCATCACGACTGCCGCTCCCGCGTTCGCATCCCGATGTCCTGCCGCATGCGCAAACCGGATCCCGTCCTGGATCGCCCGCTCGGCGTCGCGCTGCAGCTTGACGTCGACCGTAAGCCGCAGCGCAAAGCGGTGTCGTCCGCGGTGGAGGAACGCCGGTTGGCCAATGGGACGACCCTCCGAGTCGACCGGCACCCGCGCTCGGCGAAGCCCGCCGCTCAGCAGCCGGTCGTAGGTGGACTCGACCCCTGACTGCCCGATGACCTGGCCCGCCTTGTAGCCTCGGTACCTCCGCTCGCCGAGCTGCTGCTCGCTGATCTGGCCAAGGAGCCCGAGGAACTCGCTCCCGAGCGCTCCCTGCGGGTACTCGCGGTCCGGGAATGCGGTCACCTGGAACCCCGGGTACGAGCGCGACCGCTCGTCGAGGTAGAACGCGACCGGCCACGCGAGTGTCGGAATCGCGACCGCGGGCGCGTAGGGCGAGCGGGTGACACTCCTGCGGATGTTCCTGACCATCGTGGGCACCGGCACACGCGTCAGGCGGCTGACGCGGGCGAGAGCACGCCACCCGCGCTCGCTCGGCTGCCACCAGCTTCCGTCCCTCGACAGCCGCCCGAATGCGAGCGCGTCGACCGTGAGCGCGAGCCGCCCGTTCGACTGCACGAGCAGCCGCCCCTTCGCGTCGAGGATCGGGGCGCGAGGAGTCGGCAGGTCGACGTACCGATAGGTCTGCCGTGTCGCCAGGTTGGCGTACCGCGGCCCCTGGAGAAGCTGGAGCGCCCACAGCCGGAGTCCCAGAGCAGCAAAGACGGCGAGGCTGACGACGCCGAGGATCGCCACCCGGACGTAGAAGCCGCGCGAGCGGAAGTAGTCCCACTTCGCGGATGAGACCGGTGTCGCGAGCGGGGGCCGCCGCGGCAGGCTGCGCGGCAGTCGCAGCGCCGTACGGCGCTCGGGAACCGGGGAGATCGCCACTAGCGGACTCTCCGCGACGGCACGGTCCCGAAAGCGCGTGGCGGGCGCGATTGGCGGGGGTAGTGCTGGCTTCGGCCCGTCGGCATGGGGAAACCTGCCTTGTCGCTATCGGTCGGAAAAGCGTAGCCCAATGGGGCGAAACGTGGGATTGCGCAGTGTCGTCGCTATGCTTGCCCGGTGGTTCCCGACCACCCGGAGCGCGTGGTCCCGGTGGTTCGCGACCACCCGGAGCGCGTGGTCCCGGTCGTTCCTGAGCATCCGGAGCGTGTCGTCCGCTTCCGCGCGCGAACGGTCCTGGCGATTCTCGGAATCATCCTCGCCGTCGCCGCCGCGCTGGAGGTGCTTTGGCTCGCGCGGCAGGTCCTTACGTGGATCTTCGTCGCCGTCTTCCTGGCGCTCGCCCTGAATCCAGCCGTCGAGTGGCTGCAGCGGCGCGGGATTCGGCGGCGCGGCATCGCGGCCGCCGTCGCGTATGTCGCCGCGTTGCTTGCGATCGCAGGGCTGGGGGCCCTCTTCATCCCGACGCTTGTCGACCAGGTCAACCAGTTCGTCAACGCGATTCCGGGCTACGTGGAGGACTTGATCAAGGGGAGGGGCAGGCTCGGATTCCTGCAGACGAAGTATCAGATTGTCGATCGGATTCGAGACGCTGTCGAGGAGGGAGGCGCCGCGAGCCTACTCGGCTACTCCGGAACGGCTCTCGCCGTGACGAAGGGCGTTGTCACGGTAATCGTCGCAATTGTGACGATTGCGTTCATGACGTTTTTCATGCTGCTCGAGGGGCCGGCTTGGGTCGACCGGTTCTACAACCTCCTCCCAGAAGAGTCCCGGCCGCGTTGGCGGGCCGTCGGCTACGACATCTACCGCACGGTCGGCGGCTACGTGTTCGGGAACCTGCTGATCAGTGTGATCGCCGGAGGTGGAACGGCGATCGTGCTGACGATCCTTGGTGTGCCGTACTCGGTTGCGCTCGGGTTGCTCGTCGCGGTGCTCGACCTGATTCCGCTCGCGGGCGCGACGCTCGCGGCCGTCATCGTCACCACGGTCGCGATCTTGAGCACGTCGCTGACCGCCGGGATCATCGTGATCGTCTTCTTCGTCGTGTACCAGCAGCTCGAGAACCACCTGCTCCAGCCGCTCATCTACGGCCGTACCGTGCAGCTCTCGCCGCTTGCCGTGCTGATCGCCGTGTTGGTCGGCGCCGAACTCGCCGGGATCCTGGGCGCTCTCGGCGCGATCCCGATCGCCGGCACGATCCAGGTGCTCCTGCGGGACTGGCTGCGGGCGCGCCGCGCTCGGCGAGGCGACGAGCCTGCCCTAACCTGACGTCGCTCTCGGTCGCGAAGTCGGCTCCGCTGCACGGGGCTCGACTTCCCGTCGGGGGAAGGCGCCCGCGAAACGGGGGTACCCTTCGACACGGCGCCTGTAGCTCAGCGGAAGAGCGGCGGCCTTCTAAGCCGTTGGTCGGGGGTTCGAATCCCTCCAGGCGCGTCAGCTGAGCTCGCTGCTGACGCCGGCATGTTGCTCAGGCGCGCGCAGGGACCGCAGCAACAACTGGTCGGTGCCGACCGCCTCTGCGGCGATCTCGTGCGCGAGGAGCGGAAGGTGCCTCGTGATTACGTCATCGCGCCCAAGGCCGACCTGATCTTGTCGAGCGCGCCGCTCTCTGCGGTCTCACCGCCACCTGCTGCATCCGCCACCGACCGCGCGACGTCGAGCACGAATTCGCGATACGGGTCGACTTCGTCCGGTGCCTTCGCCTGGAGGGTCGCGATTGCGGATCGCAGAGCGTCAATCGTCTCAGCCTCCACCTGCGTGGGCGATGCGGTGAGGCCAAAGCCAGTCCCGCGCGTGGCGGCGAGTTCGCGCACGAGCTCGCTCGAGCTTTGACGAGCGCCGGTCAGGTGCTTCGCGAGCGCGCCCGCCTCCTTGAACGAATCGAAGAAGCTTCGGTCGCTGACGGACACGAGCAGGCCCGAGCCCGTGACGCCCTTGTGGAGCGTTTCCCACTCCTCGTTCGTGAAATCGGACTTCCCAGCCATTCCTCCTCCTTCATCGCGGCAGTCGTGTCGCCCTTTCCAGTCCAGTCCAATTCGAATCAAGGCACACCGGAATCGCAGCTGCACGCTCGAGTCGCTGGCGGCGACGACGTTCCCGCGGCCGCACGTGCAGCCCGAAGCGAGCCGGGGGACACGCCAGGGCGGGATCGAGCCCTGATCCTCGCAAACCGTGCGCGTCCGCCGGACCGTTACACGCCGCCGCAGTAACCCGATTTGCGCCTGCTGGTCGCGACCGCGCTGGGCCGGCGTCGTCCGCCTCGCGCGCGGCCACCCCGCGCGAGACCAGCCGGCAAGCGCTCGGGGCCTTTCCGCTCCCGCTCAGCCGGCGATTTCGAAGATGCCTTCGATCTCGATCGCCATGCCGTAATGGAGCTGCTGCATACCGACGGCGGAGCGGGCGTGGCGACCGGCGTCTCCAAAGACCTCGATCAGGAGATCGGATGCCCCGTTGAGGACGTCGGGGACGCGGGTGAAGTCTTCCGTGCAGTTGACCATCCCCAGCAACTTGACGACCCTCCGGACGCGACCGAGGTCACCGAGCTCTGCCTTCAGCGTCGCCAGCATGTTCAGGGCCGTAAGACGCGCGGCCTCGTAGCCCTCGTCCTCGGTCCACTCGCGGCCAACCTTGCCCACGAACTGGTACTCGCCGTTGCGCAGCGGCGCATGCCCCGCGAGAAAGAGCAGCGAGCCGCTACGGACCGCGAGCTCGTAGTCGGCCAAGGCACGAGGCGCCGACGGCAAGGTCACGCCGAGACGATCTAGCTGCTCCTCCGGGTACGAACGCTCGCCCGCGGTGGGGTCACCCGTCGCGGGGGAAGAGAACCGCCACCAACGCCGAAGGAAGCATGCGCATGAGCGCACGGTAGATGATCGGCGCGACGACCATAAACTGCCAGCGCTCGGACACGCATTCCCGGTCCTTGCGTTTGAATGGCGACAGTGAGCGCGGCTGATGTGATGGTGATTGGCGCCGGCCCGTCCGGCCTCTTCGCCGCGGCCGAGCTGGCGCGCAACGGCGTTGCGACGCGCGTCGTCGAGCGCGAGCCTGAGCCGCACCGGCAAGCCCGCGCGACAGCGCTCCAGCCGGGAACGCTCGAGCTTCTTGCCCGCGCAGAGGTCATCGATGCGGTGCTTGCCGCGTCGGTCCATCTGCGATTCGACAGGGTGTTCGACGTCGGTCTGCGACCGGTCAGCGAGCTGCCGCTCGCGGGCATAGGCTGCCGATGGGAATTCAAGTGCAGCCTGCCCCAGTGGCGCACGGAGCAGATCCTCGTCGAGCGCCTCGTGGAGCTCGGCGGTGACGTGGAGCGCGGCGTGGCGGCGTCGTCCGTGGAGCCGCGGGACGACGGCGTCCTCGTGGCGCTGGAGCGGGCCGACGGGACGCTGGAAACCGTCGAGGCGGGGTGGCTCATCGGTGCCGGTGGTGCCCACAGCGTGACGCGTTCCTCTATGGCCGAGGCCTTGGAGGGGTGGACCTATCGGGGCACGGCGCTCGTCGCCGACGTGCGCGTCCGTTGTCGCCTGCCGCGCGACGGGGGAGCCTTGATCGCCACGCCGGAGGGTTACGTACTGCTCGCGCCGCTCCCGGACGAACGTTGGATCACCTTCGTGGGCGATCTCGATGATGGCGAAGCCCGGCGATTGGCGCGCGAGGCACCGATCAGTGCGGTCGCGGCGGCGATCGACCGGCGGGTCCCGGGTGAGATTGCCGTGGACGACGTCGCGTGGGCGGCCCCCTTCCGCATGCACGACCGCCTGGTCGCACACCTGGCGGACGAGCGCCGCTTCTTGCTGGGTGACGCCGGGCACCTGTCGAGCCCGTTCGGAGGCGAAGGCCTGAACTCGGGCCTTCACGATGCGCACGACCTCGCTTGGAAGCTGGCGCTCACGCTGCGCGGCCGCGCCCGCCCTGCGCTGCTCGCGAGCTTCGAACCCGAGCGCCTCGCCGCCGACCGCCACGTTCTCAGCGTCTCGGACAGCATTCACCGGCTGGCTCGGGCGACGGTGGAGTCGGCGCGGACAGGAGTCCAAGGGAGCCGCCCGACCCGCATCGAGCTGACGGCGGTCGCGCGGTCCCACTCCATGCTCGACGTCTCGTACGCCGGCGGGCCTCTCGTTGGTGAGCACGTCGGGCCCGGGGTTAAGCCGTCAGCCGCCCCCCGGCCAGGCGACCGCTATCCCGATCGCACCTCGCTCACCGGCACAATGCACCACGTTCTGCTCTTTGGCGCCGTCGACGATGCCGGCGTGACGCATCTGCGTCGCCGCTGGCGCGGGCTCGTGGAAGTCCTCCGCGCGACGGGGGACCCCCAGCAGGCCGGCCTGACCTCCACGGGTGCCGTGCTGGTGCGGCCCGACGGGCACATCGGCTTTCGCGCCGCACCGGCCGACGCGGCCGGGCTCGCCGCGCTCGACGCGCATCTTGACTCGTACCTCGTCGCGCCCTGAGCTGACCGGCCTCAACGGCCGCCCGATGCCGTTCGCGGTCGCCCAGGCGTACCCCGACGCCTTCCGCCTCGGCTTGCGGGTTGTCGACGACAACGGGCGGAATTCGCCTGGGCCTTCTAAGGCGTTGTCGGCGGTTCGAGTCCGTCCAGGCGCCTCTACGAGCCGCGGCGGATCTCGGCGAGCACGCGCTCCTCGTCGCCCTCCAGCAGCAGGTCGAGGAGTCGCCGGCTCTCTCCGACCATCCCGACGCGGCGGTTCAGCAGCTCGTCCAGCCGCCGCTCGTCCAGGCCCGCCTCGCGAGCGGCCTTGACGACCGTCTCGACGACGGGGAGCGGCTTCCATCCCGGCCCGAACTGCCACGCGGGGTAGCGCCACTCCTGCGAGCCCGGCCGGCGGACGGCGAAGAGTTCCCCCGCGCGGCGCATCGCGTTCACGCGAACGGGATCGATCCCAAGCCGCATGCCGACCCAGGAGGTCGACAGTGCACGAGCTTCGTCGTCTATCGCCTCCACCTCCGGTAGGAACTCCAAGCGTGGCTCGCGGAGCCGGGGGGAGCGTCGCTTCTAGGAACTTGGGGACGCCCCCGCGCGCGGGGCGACGGGCTCCGTCGGCGGAAGCGCTTCTGTCAGTTGTGCGCGCGAGCCGATCCCGAGCTTGCGGTAGACGCTCGACAGGTGCACCTCGACCGTCTTCGGCGTGACGAACAGGGCCTGTGCGATCTGACGGTTGGTCATGCCTTCGCTCGCCATCTCCGCGACCCGCCGCTCGCTCGTCGTCAGCGACTCGATGCCGGACAGGATCACGCTGCGCGTCCGAGCACCGGCCGCGCCGAGCTCAGCTCGAGCGCGCTCGGCGAGCGGTGCGGCGCGGCAGATCTCCGCGAGCTCGAGCCCGCGCCGAAGGAAGTCGCGCGCGACCGAGCGTTGGTTCGCCCGGCGGACGGCGGCTCCCAGCTCGACCAGGGACTGGGCGCGCTCGAGCAACGCCGGCGACTGCTCGAGCACCGCGACCGACTCGCGGAGCAGCTCGAGGCGCTTGTCAGCGGCGCCGACGATCCCGAGTGTCCGCAGCGCGACACCGAGCGCACGCGGCGCTCCCCAGGCG
>JALZFG010000259.1 GCA_030861645.1 Actinomycetota bacterium | reverse complement strand
CGCCCGAAAACGGAACGCCGCCGAGAGGCGGTCATCCGCGAGCCGCCGTGCATCCGCCGCGAGGTACACGGCGGCAAGGTACGCGCCCGTGACGACTGCGATTCCCCCGATCATCGCCGACAGCGGGTTCAGCCAGCTCGTCACGAGGCTGCCCTCGGCGTTTCCCACCGGAACGCGTCCGGACGCGATCCCGCCCGCGACGGCGCCCAGCGCGAACGGCGTCAGGATCGATGACAGCGCGAAGACGACGTCGGCTGCACTCCCCAACCGGGAAATCCCGGCCGCCGCTCGCAGCACGTACGTCCCGCCGCGCAGGATGATCCCGACAGCCGCGAGGAAGAGCGGCACCGTGAGCGTCGAGGCGATCGAGCCGAACGCCGTCGGGTACGCAGTCCAGAAGACGACGAGCACGAAGATCAGCCAGACGTGGTTCGCCTCCCAGACAGGCGCCATCGCCCGGTGGGCGTGCTCGCGAACCTCGTGCGCGCGACGGCCAGCGAACAGCATCCAGAAACCCGCGCCGAAGTCCGCTCCAGCGAGGACGGCGTACGCGACGAGGCCGGCGAGGACGAGCGCGAGCGGAAACTCAGCGAGCGACATGGGCGGGCGCGGCGTCGGGCGGAGGCTCGGGCGGGAGAGGCTCGATCGGAGCCTCGAGCGGCGTCCGCGAAAGCCGGCGGAGCACCCAGACCACGAGCCCCGCCAGGAGCAGGTAGACGACCGCGAGCGTCGCGAGGCCGACGGGGATGCCGTTCGCGCCCGTCACCGCCTGCTCGGTTCGCATCACGCGGTAGACGATCCAGGGCTGCCTTCCGACCTCGGTCGTGATCCAGCCGGAGAGCAGTGCGGCGAGGGAGAGTGGCGCGGCGGCAGCAACGGCGCGGTAGAACCAGACCGATTCCGGGAGGCGGCGCTTGCGCACCCGCACCGCGAGGTAGAAGACGCCGAGCGCCGCGAGCGCGGTGCCGATCCCGACCATCGTCTGGAAGGCGAATCGGATCACGTTGATGGGGGGCCGATCCTCGGGCGGAACCGTGTCGAGCCCCTTCACGGTTGCATTCGGGTCGTGGTAGGCGAGCAAGGAGAGCAGCTTCGGGATCTCGATCCCGTACTCGACGCCGGTGCCGTCGTACCACCCAAGGAGATGCTCTGGGGCGCCTTTCGTCGTCTTCGCAAGCCCCTCGAAGGCGGCGAGCTTGATCGGCTGCGTCTCGGCGACGGCGCGCCCGTTCCAGTCGCCGACCACGACCTGGGCCGGCGAGGCGAGCGCCGCGACGGCGAGCGGAATCGCAAACGCCGTCCGCTCGTAGCGACCCCAGCGGCCGCGCAAGCGGCCCCAGGCGTAGACGCCTGCGACGACGAACCCGACGACGATGTAGCCGGCGAGGTACATGTGCACGAGCTCGTGCCAGAAGTACGAGTTCCCGAACAAGGCCTGCCACGGATGCACGGCGACCACCTCCGTGCCGCGCACGGCGAAGCCGGTCGGGTGATTCATCCACCCGTTGACGGCGATCACCATCAGCGAGCCCGACAAGCCGCTGACGGCGATCGGGACGCCCGTCAGCAGGTGGACGCGCGGCGAGAAGCGGTTCCAGCCGTAGATGTAGATCCCGATGAAGATCGCCTCGACGAAGAAGGACACGCCTTCGAGGGCGAAGGCGAGCCCGAAGACGTCGCCGAACGTCGCCATCCACGCCGGCCAGAGCAGCCCGAACTCGAAGCTGAGAATCGTTCCCGTGACGACGCCGACGGCGAAGAGCGACACGAGCACCTTCGACCAGCGCTGCGCGAGCGTCCGGTAGACCGGGTCTCCGGTACGGAGTCCGAGCCACTCGACGAACAGCACGAGGGCGGGGAACGCGATGCCGAAGCAGACGAGCGGAATGTGAACGGCGAGCGACAGCGCCTGCATCTGTCGCGCCTGGAGGAGGTAGTCCTGGTCGACGGGCGCAAAGGCTCCTCCCGCCGCAGCCAAGACCCACGCAGTCACGGCGCAGGCGACGTCGCCGCCGTCATGGCGAAGACCCTACAGGGGTTCGCGCTCGTACTTGTTAGCCGAGCCTGCCCTCAGTGGACGATCAGCACGTCGCAGTGCGCGCGTCGCTGCACGCTCTCGCTCACGCTGTAGCCCAGCGCACGCTCGATGAGGCTCGGCTCGCGGGTGCCGACGACGATGAGGCCGGCGTCGTTGCTCTCGGCGACCTCCACGATCGCCTCGGCGGGATCGCCCACCGCCTCGACGAGGCGTGCTTCGACGCCGAGTTCGGCGAGGCGTTCGCGAGCGCGACGCGCCTCAGGCCCGCCGCCGTGCGTCGGCTTGCCGTCGATGAGCAGGGGGATCACGCTCGTCACGACGAGCTCCGTCTCGTAGAGCCGCGCCAGCTCCGCCGCGCGCTCGAGCGCGCGCTCGGAGGGGTCGGACTCGTCGTAGCCGACGACGATCTTCATGCGGCCTCCTTCACTCCGGCTTCACGCGGATCGTGTTCTTCGCGAGCGCGGCGGGCATCCGCGACTTCCCGGATTCGAGCCGCGGGTCCTACCGAGCGGCACGGAAGTCGTCGGACGCGCCGGCGACGCCCAGCACGACGAGCATGCGCTCCTGCCAGTCGGGATGTCGCTGGATGCAGGTCGGGCAGGCCCGGAGCTTGGCGCCGCGCAGGGCCGGATGCTCCCTCTCGACGTCGGGCGCGATCTCCAGTCGCCGCCACGCGTTCCCGGACAGCAGGCCCTCCGCCGTCTGGCGACCGCAGAGCACGCAGCGCAGGTACAGGCGTGACACGGAAGCCCCTAGCGCACCCGCCGGTTAGCCCCAGGGGCCGATGAACGACCCGCTCGGATGCGCGCGCAGGATGATGATCACGACGACGATGCAGAGGAGGGAAAGGCCGAGCATGACGGGTGTCACGAGCCGGTGCTGCGTCTGCTCGGGCGGGAACTCGATCTGTCGCTCGCGGGGCCGGTGCTGGGCCAAGGTGTCTCCTCTCTTCCTACTCTCCGGGTTCTGTCGTCGGGCCCGCGAGGGGCGGTTGGCTGGGTCCCGGTCCCGGCACGTCGCCCGGGAGCGGGAGTCCCCCGGCCGCGCGCAGAAGCTCGGCCTGGGCGGTCAGCTTGCGGTTCTCGAGCCAGACCCAGTAGACGAGGGCGGCGATCATCAGCGCCATTCCGAGCCCCGTCAGGATGTACGTGCCGAGGAGGTCGTGGTCTTCCCCGGGGCCGAATGCCCAGAACGTCGTCACCCGCTCGCCCCACGCCCTCCAGGGGAAGCTGTCGATCATCGCACTCTCCTTTCCTCCTCGATGCGAGCGCCGGCCCTGTGGCCGTTGACCTGCGTGAACGCGTCGAGCAGCACCGGCGCGCCCTCGACCTCCTCCCCGGTCGGCAGCACGATCGTCTCCGGCACGCGCTCGAACTCGGGGAAGAAGTCCTGCTGGAACTCGGCGATGTCGAGCCCCTCGAGCTCGACTTCCGGCGGCACCCGCAGGAGGTTGACCTTCTTGAGCACCCAGCTCGCGATGTAGCCCGGCAGGAAGGCGAGCGGCAGGAACGCCATCATTCCCATGAGCTGACCGCCGAGCGACGAGGGCACGTTGTTCACGCCGGTCGGGAAGCCGCCGGCGAAGATCCCGACGAGCAGCGGCCCGTAGAAACCGCAGACGCCGTGGACGGCCACCGCTCCGACGGCGTCGTCCACCCGCAGCTTGCGCTCGATCCACGTCCCGGCGTAGACCGCGAGCATGCCACCCGAGGTCGCGAGCAGGTACGCGAGCGACGGGTGGTAGATGTCCGCGCCCGCGGAGACCGTGATCACGCCCGCGAGACCCCCCGACAGCGTCCAGAAGGGATCTCCCTTGCTCGCCACCCAGGCGCCCGTGAAGCCACCGGCGAAGCCGACGGTGATCACGAACGCGATCGAGCCGAGCGTGGTCGGCGACAGGTAGATGTTGAGCCACCCCGGGAAGACCGTCGACTGGATCACGAGGCAGGCGGCGTAGAACCCGTAGAAGCCGGTGAAGATCAGCATCAGCCCCATCAGCGTGAGATGGGTGTTGTGCCCCCGGAACGTTCTGGCCCGCCCCTCGCGGTCGTACTTCCCGATCCGGGGGCCGAGGTTGAGGAGCACGCCCAGCGTGAACGCGCCAGCGACGCCGTGGACGACGAGGGACGCGATCGAGTCGTGGAAGCCGTAGTTCGTGGTCAGCCACCCGCCGGCGCTCCAGCCCCACGCGGCGTCCATGATCCAGACGCCCGAGCCGAGCAGCGCGGTCAGGATGAGGTAGGCGGAGAGGCGAACGCGCTCGATGAGCGCGCCTGACATGATCGAGCCGGTCGTCCAGGAGAAGAGCAGGAACGCGAGGAAGAAGACGGCGCTGACGTGATCCCCGAGGTTCGGGCCCATCTGGTCCGCCCAAGGCGCGGTCGCCCCGCAGAAGCCCGGAACCTCGCTCGGGCCGCCATGGCCCTGCGCGGGCCCGCCGTGCTCGAAGCAGCCGTAGATGTACCACCCGCCGTAGTAGAAGGTCGGCGTGACGACGGCGATGGTGAGGATGTTCTTCATCGCCGTCGACATGATGTTCTTGCGGCGAGCGGCGCCGGCCTCGTACGCCATGAAGCCGACGTGGATCAGCCACATGACGACGACGGTGTAGAAGTAGAACTGCTCCGTGAGAACCTGGGAGTCGAGCTTCAGCTGCTCTCTGACTCCGGGAGGAGCCTGGGCGAGCAGCGACGAGACGAACGCGAGCAACGAATGCATCAGGTCGCGCCCCCAGGGATGAACGCCAGCGGCCGCTCTGGCTTCACGTCAGCGGAGAAAAGTAGAGGACGCTGTCTGGACGTGCACTGTGGCGCGCCGCCCATCTTTTGCGTCCGCTGGTGTGCAGGTTCGACACAATCGGGGCCGAGGATCAGCTCCTGACGCGCTCCACGGAGTCGACGCGGCCCGAGCGCGCGTCGATCACGACGAGCATTGTCCGCCGGAGCTTGCCCGCCGTCACCGTCGAGAGCGAGACGGCCCAGAAGGGACGCGACTGGAACCCGCGCTTGAAGAGCCGGACCTGCACGCGGTCGGGCTGGAAACGGACCTGCCGCTTCGCGATCGCGACCGCCTCGTCGGATGAGATCTTCGCCCCGACGCCGGCGCAGCTCCGGGAGGCGACGAGCGCGGCGAGGAGGACGGCGAGAAGGAGCGCGACCTTCCCGAGCGGGCGATCCCTAAGCCCGCGCCCGGTGCCAGCGTCGGTAGACAGCGTACGCCCGCAGGACGAGGTAGCCGACGAAGTGGGTCAGGAAGACGAGCGAGAGCCACCAGGCCCACCATTTCCAGTGCGGCCGAAGCTCGCGCAGCTCGATCACGGTCAGATAGAGCGCGAGCGCGAGCGTGAGGAAGAGAATCGGCCTCGGGGCTGCTGGAAGCAGCAGGAACAGGAGCACGCGCCTATCGTGCGCGAAGGCTCGGAGGATCGCAAGCGCAGCGGGCGTAGAGAATCCCGCGCGTGTCGGCGCAGGAGATCATCGAGACGGTCGCGATCATGCTCGCGGCCGGTCTCGCATCGGACCTCGTCGCCGGCACCCTCCGGCTTCCACCCATGGTCGTCCTGCTCGCCGCGGGTGCTCTCCTCGGGCCCCACGCGCTCGACGCGGTCGATGCGCCGCTCGACTCGGTCGGCGTCGAGCTCCTGCTCACGCTCGGCGTGTCGTTCATCCTCTTTCACGGCGGCCTCGGGCTCTCGGTTCACGTGCTCCGTCCCGTGGCCGTCGGGCTCGGCCTGCTCTCGGTCCCCGGCGTCGTCCTGACCGCGCTGGTAACGGGCGCCGTCGCTGCACTCGCCTTCGACGTCCCCTTCGAGGCGGGATTCCTCGTCGGCGCCGTGCTCGCCCCCACCGATCCAGCGATTCTCATCCCCCTGCTCGACCGTGTTCGCCTCCGGCGGAAGGTCGCGGAGACCGTGATCGCGGAGTCTGCCCTGAACGACCCGGTCGGGGCGGTCCTCGCGCTCTCGATTGCAGCCTTCATCGTTCACGGAGGAGGCTCCTTCGTCGAGCCGCTCGGCGAGTTCGCCGTCGACCTCGGCATCTCGACGGGTCTCGGGATCGCGTTCGGACTGGTGCTCGCCGTCGCCATCTCCCACCTCCGTGCGGGGATCTGGCGGGAGACGCCCGAGATCGCGGTCCTCTTCTTCGTCGCCGCCGGCTACTTCTCCATCAACTCGGCCGGCGGGAGCGGCTACCTCGGCGCCTTCGTCGCGGGGCTGATCGTCGGCAACATGGACACGCTGCGGCTCGGGATGCACTCCGACCGCGAGGTCGAGATGCGCTCCTTTGCGGCCGTCGCGAGTGACGTCATGGTCATCTTCGTCTTCATCACGCTCGGGGCGAACCTGCCCTTCGACCGCCTGGGGGACGACGCCGCCCCGGCGCTCGCGACGCTGGCGGCGCTGATCTTCCTGGCTCGTCCGGTGACCGTGCTCACCTGTCTCCTGAGCGACCGCCGGGGTCGCTGGAAATGGGGCGAGATTGCCTTCGTCGCCTGGACGCGCGAGACCGCTGTCGTGCCGGCCGCGGTCGCGGGTGTCCTCGTCGCGCGGGGGATTCCGTACGAGGACGAGCTGCTCACGACGGTCGCGCTCGCGATCGTCGTCACGCTCCTCGTCCAGGCGACGACCAAGCAGTGGCTCGCCCGGGTGCTCCGCCTCGACGAGGCGGAGCCGTAGAGGGTCCGCGCCGTTCCGCGCTCGCGAGGATTGGCCGTGTCGCTGCGCTTGCGTCCTCCCCGTCGCGGCCGGCGCCCGCTCCCGCCGAGCGGCGAGCACCGCTCCCCCGTCGGCATGGCCGGCTTCCTCGTCGGTGCGGCCGCGATGTTCGCCGCGATGTACTCGACGCAGGCGATCCTGCCCGAG
The DNA here is from genome assembly GCA_030861645.1 of Actinomycetota bacterium. Lineage (GTDB taxonomy): Bacteria > Actinomycetota > Thermoleophilia > Gaiellales > Gaiellaceae > JALZFG01. Next base: position 508 of record JALZFG010000259.1, on the reverse strand, counting down.
CTCAGCCGCGACTTCGACGTCAGCGCGTCGCGGGCCGGTTTGACGATCTCTGTCGCCGTGGTCGCGCTGGCGGCAGGGGCCTGGGCGTGGGGGCCGCTCTCCGACCACATTGGCCGGAAGCGGTCGCTCGTCCTCGCGAGCGCGCTCCTCGTCGTCCCGACGATCGGCGCCGGCCTCGCGCCCAGCTTCGAGGTGCTGCTGGTCTTCCGGGCGCTGCAGGGCCTTTGCATGCCGGGGCTCCTCGCCGTCGGCCTGCCGTACGTCACCGAGGCGTTCGCGCCCCGGACCGGCGGCCGGGCGATGGGCTACTACGTCTCCGCGTTGATCGCGGGGGCGCTGACGGGACGGATCGGCGTCGCGCTCGTCACGGCGGCGCTGGGCTGGCGCTTCGGCATCGGCGGCCTCGCCGCGCTTCCGCTCGGCGCGGCGCTGCTGATGCGGAGGTCGCTCGTCGACCTCCCCCTCCCGCAGAGGACGGCGGGACGGGTGCGCGGTGTCGCGCGGCAGC
>JALZFG010000232.1 GCA_030861645.1 Actinomycetota bacterium | reverse complement strand
GCACGTCCCCACCGGGTGATAGTAGGTCGATACGCGTTCTCGCAGGAACTGTTCGGGCTCGACGGCACCGGGCCGCAGCTCCTCCGCGACGAGTTCGCGGAGCGGATCGGTCGCGGCGACCCGGCGTCCGAGCTCGAGCGCCTCGAGCAGCACCGGGAGGTCGCGGGCATCCGTCAGGAAGCCGTGTTCGACGAGCGGCAGGTCGGCCGCATCGAGCGACCGGACGCGGACGCGCCCGCACGAGCGGGGCTGCATCAGGAAGAACGCCAGCCTGACCTCGAAGCGCTCCGGGTCGTCCTCACGTCGATTGACCCAGGAGGGCAAGTGGAGATCGAGGCTTCCCGAAGGACAGCCGCTGCTTGCCGCCTTCAGCATGACATGTGCCTCGAAAAGCGGCTCAGTTGCCGCCAGCTCGCGGTGCAGGTACTCGGTCGGTTGCCACGCGAGCGCTGCCCCGTAGTGGTCGAGGAGCCTCTCGCCGACCGGAAGGACGGCGACGACGGAAGTGCCGAGCCGGCGGAGGTCCGCCTCGGGTCCGATCCCGCTCCGCACCAGGATCGCGGGCGTGAAGTACGTGCCGGCGGCGAGCACGACGCGGTCGGCCTCGATTCCCCCGCGGTCGGTGCGCACGCCCGTCGCACGTAGGCCGTCGAGCAGCACGCGCTCGACGAGGGTCTCGGGCACGACGGTGAGATTCGATCGGTTTCGGGCTGCGTCGAGGTACGCGAAGGCGGTGTTCCAGCGAGCGCCATCGACGACGTTTGCGGGGAAGGGCGCAACGCCCACCGGTTGTTCGGGATCGTTTGGATCAGCCAGGAGCGGGAAGCCGAGCCCCTGCGCGGCCTCCAGGAAGGCGGTGTGGAACCGCGCCGGCCGATTCGTGTTCGCCGTAGCGGTTCGCAGCGTCTCCTTGGCGTGGTCGAGGTACGGCCGGAACGCGCCGTAGGACCATGCGCCACCCCAGGCGTCGTAGTCGGCGGGCGTTCCAACGAGGATGCACGAGGCGTTGTGCGCGGAGCAGCCACCGATGATCCGCGCCCCGAGCGAGCGCTCGTCCTCGGCACCCATCCCCCAGTCGTGCGATCGCGGCATGAAGCGCGCCGTAACCATGTCCTCCGGCCAGCGGCCGTCTGCGAGCGGGCCGTAATCGGGCCCGGCCTCGACGAGGCAGACAGAGCGGTCGACGTCTTCCGACAGCCGCGCGGCGAGCACACAGCCGGCCGTCCCACCCCCGACGATCACGTCGTCGTAGCGCACGGCCGGATTCAACACCGGGTCGAGGCGACCCGCGTGAGACCGGTGTACGCTCGGCGCGGACGGGCTCGTCGACGTCTCGCCAGGCGGAAGCGACGGACGGGGCGCCGTTTATGCGGGCTGCTCGACTTCGACGAGGTAGCCGTCCGGATCGACGCAGAAGAAGCGGCAGCCGCCCCACGGCGGCTCGTACGGCTCGGCGAGGAACCGGACGCCTGCCTCCTGCAGCTGACGATGTGCGCCGCGCGCGTCCTCGACCTCGAGCACGAGGACGACGTTCGCCCGACGCGCGTCCTCCGGCGCCTCCATCGAGACGCCCGGGCGGTCCTCGGCGGGATGTCCCTGCTCGGCCAGCGAGATGCGCGCGCCGGCGGCGCCCAGGGTCGCGTAGGGAGGATCGTCGTAGACCGCCTCGACCCCCAGCCCGAGGCGCTCGGAGTAGAACGCGTGGGACGCCTGGAAGTCGGAGACGGCGAGGATCGCCCCAGCGCGCCTGACGGCAAGCCCCGCCATCAGTTGTGCGTCATGCCGCCGTCGACGACGAGCAGCTGACCGGTGACCCAGCCCGCCTCCTCCGACGCGAGGAACGCAGCCGCCGGCGCGATGTCGGCGGCCACTCCTCGGCGCGGGATGCACTGGAGCATTTGGACGAACTCGAAGGCATCCGCGTGCCGGCTCGCGAGCACGCCTTCGGTCTCCGTGAGCCCCGGCGCGATCGCGTTGGCAGTGATGCCGTACTTGCCGACTTCGCGCGCGAGCGCACGCGTGAACGCGAGGACGCCGCCCTTCGAGGCGACGTAGTGCGCGAGGTTCGGGGTCCCGGCGAGGACGACGTTGGAGGAGACGTTGACGATGCGGCCGTAGCCGGCCTCGCGCATGGGCTTCTCCACTTGCCTGCACGTGTGGAACATGCCGTCGAGATTCACGGCCATGATTCGGCGCCACTCGTCGAACGACACCTCGTCCCACGGCGTAAAGGGCACGATCGCCGCGTTGTTCACGAGCACGTCGAGCTTTCCGAAGCGCGAGAGCGTCTCCTCGACCATCCGCTCCACGTCGCTCTCCTGGGAAACGTCGATCCGGAGACCGACGCCGCCTTCCGGCGCTGCCTGCTGCGCGCCCTCGCCGTTGACGTCGGCGACGGCGACGGTGGCTCCCTCCTCCGCGAGCTTGTCGACGATCGCCCTGCCGATTCCCTGCGCGCCGCCCGTGACGATCGCAACGCGGCCGTCCAGCTTTCCCATCCGTCCTCCTCTCAGAGCTCGTAGAAGTCCGGCGCGTGCTTGTAGGTCTGCCACGCCTCCATGTCGTGCGAGAAATAGACGTCCGCGCCGTGGTCCTCGGCGAGCCGCTTGATCCGGCGGATGGACCGGACGCCCGCGACGGGGTCGACGTGGAAGCCGGCCTGGATCTCCCGCTCGTACGCCGCCTGCGTGTAGACGACGTCGAACGCGAACAGCATCGGCCGCCGGCCTGAGGCGGGCTCGACGAGGAGCGAGTAGTGACCGACGGTGTGGCCCGGCGTCTCGAAGAGGTGGAGCCCCTTCGTTACCTCGAAATCACCCGATACCGGCTCGAACCGCGCACCCTCGTTGTCCCAGGACGTATCCGAGTAGCCGTAGAACTCGAACGGCTCGTGGTTTCGTGCCTGCGCGAGTTCGCGCTCGTGGACGACGACACTCGCTCCCGCCACGTGCTTGTTGCCGCCGACGTGGTCGAAATGCAGGTGGGAGTTGACGAGCGTCGCGACGTCGCTCGTGGAGAACCCACAGGCTTCGAGCTGCGCCGGGATCGTCTGCTCGGGCGCTTGCTCGGGGAGCTCGAACGGCAGGACCGCGCGGGTGTGCTCGAGATCGAACCCGGTATCGACCAGCAGGAGGCTGTCGTCGGACTCGACGAGGACGCCGTACGACGGAATCCGGACCTGCGCGCCGGGCACGTTCCACATCAGCTGGGTGTGCTCGATGACGAGCGAGCCGGTGTCCAGGAGCCAGAGCTTCACGTCGCGACCTCCAGCCGCTGCTCGAGCGCTTTCCGAACCGCGACGAGCTTCGCTGCCCGCTCGCCGCGCAGGCGGTCGATGTCCTCGGGCGTGTAGTCGTAGAGGCCGCCGCCCGTCTTCATCCCGAGGCGGCCCTGCTCGATCAGGTCACGGATCGTGCTCGACACCTCGCCGGAGGTCGAGAGGTCGCGGTTGAGGTACGAGCCGACCGCGTTGTAGATGTCGAGGCCCGCCATATCGAGCAGCTCCATCGGGCCGATGACGGCAAGCTTGTAGCCGATGCCCCAGCGGACGTTCACGTCAAGGCCCTCAGGGTCGATGATCCCGCGATCGACGAGGTCGAGGCACTCGCGGAGAATCGCGTACAGGATCCGGTTCTCGACGAACCCGGGCACCTCGCGCTCCACGACCGGGTGGTAGCCGAAGCGCCGGATCAGCGCTGAGGTGGCTTCGACGACCGCGCGGTCGGTGCGCTCGCCTGGGATCACCTCGATCATCGGGATCAGATGCGGGGGGTTCGACCAGTGCATTCCGACGACCCGCTCCGGACGCTCGCATGCGGAGGCGATCTTGGTGATCGGGATGCCGGACGTGTTCGAGGCCAACACGGCGTCCTCGCCGACGTGTCGCTCGAACTCGGTGAACACCTCGTGCTTCAGCTCGAGCTTCTCGGGGACCGCCTCCAGCACGAACTCCGCCCCGGCAAGGGCGGAGGCGAGCTCCGTCTCGAAGCGAACCTCGCCGCCGTTCGCGCGCGGCGCGTCGAGCTGGTCGAGCACCCCCTCGGCGAGTTGCACGCCGGCCCGCGCGCGCTCGAGCGCTTCCGGGCGCACATCGTAGAGCGCCGTCTCGATCCCGACACGGGCGAGCACGGCGCCCATGCCGGGTCCCATCGTCCCCGTCCCGATCACAGCGGCTCGCGTTACCTCGGCCATCTGCCCTCCTTCTTGAGGTCCTGAATTCGCCGCCACACGCGCTCGGGCGTCAGCGGAAGCTCGATCACGGGAACCCCGGCGTCGGCGACGGCGGTCGCGATCGCACCCGTCGCGGCGGCAAGCGCGCCTTCGCCGCAGCCCTTCGCGCCGTACGGGCCCGGTCCGTCGCCGTTCTCGACGATGAGGCACCTCATCTCGTCGGGGACGTCCTCCGCGGTCGGGACGCGGTAGTCGAGCAGCGTCTGGTTGAGCAGCTGGCCGTCCTCGAACACCATCTCCTCGAGCAGCGCGTTCCCGAGGCCCTGCATCGTCCCGCCCTCGTCTTGGCGCTCGATCAAGAGGGGGTTGATCGCCTTGCCGACGTCGGCGACCGTCGCCGTCTTGACGACTCGCACGCGCCCCGTGTCCGCGTCGATCTCGACCTCGGCCGCGCCGACGCAGACCTCCCAGAACACCGGCCCCTCGGCGTACGAGCCGCCGCCCTCGGGGGCGACCTCGCCGCGGCCGATGAGCTCCCCGCCCGCGAGCCCGAAATGGCCACGCAAGAGCTCGAGGTATCTGTCGGGGTGGGGGCTGTCGGTGCCGGCGAGCTCGACGAGCTGGTTTCGCACCTGCTGCGCCGCGCGCTTCACGGCGAGCCCCGCCAGCGTCGTCGAGCGGCTTGCGCCCGTCGAGCGGTCGTAGGGCGTGAAACGCGTATCCGCGCCGCGCACCGTCACGCGCTCGGCTGGAAGCCCGAGCTCCTCGGCGGCGATCTGGGCGAAGACCGTGCGCGGACCCTGCCCGACCTCGGTCGTTCCGACCAGGACGACGACATGACCATCCGCCTCCATTCGGACGATCGCGCTCGAGACGGGGTGTGCTCCTGCGGCGAGGAGGCCGGCGGAGAGGCCGCGGCCGCGGTTGGGCGCCTTCCGCGTTCCCCAGCCAATCGCTTCCGCGACCTTCGCGACGTCGCCTGCGAGGTCAGCGTCGAGCGGCTTGCCGCCTGCGCGCAGCTCCTCGCCTGGCAGACACAGGTTCTCAAGCCGGACGGCGAGCGGGTCAAGCCCCGCGCGGCGTGCCAGGTCGTCGATCTGCTGCTCCCCGATCCACTGGAGGTGCGTCGCGCCGAACGCGCGGTACGACCCGGCCGGCGCGGTGTTCGTGTGCACGCAGGCCGCCTCGACGCGGTAGGCCTCCCAGCGGTAGGGACCTGGCGCGGCATCCCCCGCCGTCGCCGTCACGCGCGGACCATTGTCCGCGTACGCCCCCGTGTCGAGCCAGCACTCGACGTCACGGGCGAGGAGGCGCCCATCGCGCGTCATCGCCGTCCGCATCCGGCCGCGCATCCCGTGCCGGCGCGTCGTGACCATGGACTCGAAGACCTGGTTCTGAATTCGAACCGGCCTTCCCGCCTTGCGCGCGAGCGCGACTGTGAGCGGCTCCATCTTCGTATACGACTTCGACCCGAAGCCGCCCCCGAGGTACGGGACGACGATTCGCACGTTCGCGAGCGGCACCTGGAAGAGCGCCGCGATCTCGGCGCGAACGAGGAACGGGTGCTGACACGACGCCCAGAGCGCGATCTCATTGCCCTCGACCTGCGCGACGACGGTGTGCGTCTCCATTGCGTACTGGTAGACCGCGGGGAAGCTGTACTCACCTTCGGCCACGAGATCGGCGCGCGCGAAGACGGCCTCGAGCTCCCCGCGGTCGATCCGGTAGCGGTAGCAGACGTTCCCCTCCCTGGGCCGGAGCTCGCCGAGACCGTGGAAGAGCCCGGGTCGAAGCGGCCCCTCGTGCAGGAGGGGAGCGTCCGCCGAGAGCGCGTCGTCGACAGTTGCGACGACCGGTAGCTCCTCGTACTCGACCTCGACCGCGTCGAGCGCCGCGAGCGCCGTCGCTTCGTCCTCGGCGGCCACGGCCGCAACGGGCTCACCCGCGAACCGCACGCGGTCAACGGCGACGATCGGACGGTCGCGGATCGCGTGGCCCCAGTACGGGTCGATGTCGGTGACGTCGGCTGCCGTGAGCGCGCAGACGACGCCAGGGATCCGCTCGGCCGCGCGTGTGTCGATCGAGACGACGTTTGCGTGAGCGACCGGCGAGCGCAGCACCTTCCCGTGCAGCATCCGCGGCAGCACGATGTCACCCGTGAACTCGGCGCGGCCGCGTGTCTTCTCGGCTGCGTCGCGCCGCGGCACGGATCGCCCGACCTGCCCCATCCGGATCTCGGTCCGCTCGATCGTGGTCATGCGGCGAGGCCCGCGACGTCGCAGACGGCTTCGACGATGCCCTGGTAGCCCGTGCAGCGGCAGATGTTGCCCGCGAGCGCAGCCCTGACGTCCGCGGCGCTCGTCATCGTCTCGTCGTCGAGCGCGGCGGCGACGGTGAGCAGGAAGCCGGGCGTGCAAAAGCCGCACTGAAGCGCCGCGCGGCGTGTAAAGGCCTCCTCCAGCCGCTCGAACCCGGGCTGTTCGGCAAGGCCCTCGATCGTCAGCACCTCCTGCCCGTCGGTGTCGGCGGCGAGGAAGCAGCACGAGGAGACCGGCCGGCCGCCGACGAGCACCGTGCACGCCCCGCACACCTGCACGTCGCAGGATCGCTTCGCGCCGATGAGACCGAGCCGGTCGCGCAAGAAGTCGAGCAGGAGCTCGTTCGCGGCGATCTCCCGAGTGACGGTTCGGCCGTTGACTGTGAGCGTGACGTTCATTCGAGCGGCATGCCGCCGTCCGCGCCCGCCCGACGCACCTTGCGGATCCACGCCTCCCAGTACTCGTCAAGGAACCGCTCCTGGTACTTGCCCGCGTGCAGCTCCTCCGCTGCCTCGCTCGCGATGGGGCGCAGCTCGCCGAGCGTCGAGGCGACCGCCTGCAGCCTGATCGCGCGCTCGAGGGTGACGGCGCTCAGGACCGCCCAACGGATGTCGCGGTCGGCGACGACGACCCCGTGATTGCGCAGAATGAGCGCCCGCCGTCTCCCAAGCGCCCGCGCGACCGCCCGTCCCTGCTCCTCGTCTGTGATCAGGGCCGCCGTGTCATCGAAGAGCGCGACGCCGTCGTTGAAGAGGAGTGCGTCGTGGGTTAGCAGCTCGAGAGTCGCGTCGGTCGCCGCAAACGCGGTCGCGTACGGCGGATGCCCGTGGATCACGGCGCCCACATCGGCCCGCCGCTTGTAGATCTCGGTGTGCAGCAC